>DAOVWV010000023.1 GCA_030636485.1 Methyloprofundus sp. | reverse complement strand
TGCCCATTAAAAAACCAGAACCTTTGTGGGCAATGTGTACTGTATGTGGGTGGAAAAACGAACTTGGTTCCCTTTTATCGCGAATTAGTAGAAGAAAAAGCAGGTATTTTTATACATCATGATGGCGGTATGGAAAAAAATACCCAGGATTTGCAAAAATCGCTGAGCAAAGCCGATGTCGTTGTTTTCCCTGCCTCATGCATTAGCCATGATGCGTATTGGAAGATCAAGCGAGTCTGCAAAAAGCAACACAAACCTTATCAATATTTGCAAAGCTCTGGCCTTTACTCACTATCGAGTATGCTAGATAAAATAATGGCTAAAAGTAATGCACCACGCTTAAGCACTGCGCAATAAGAGGAACTGATCATCTCAAATGCATACTTCTCACGGCCACCCTTGCGGTTTTCTAGGTAACGTCTCATATCTACTGGCATCTGAACTCTTCAATACTTCACCATGGTCTGCCCCCTATTGTCCCCATAATACAGATGCGTAGGTTGGATGAGCTTTGCGAAATCCGACATGATATTGCACGATGACTTGATTATCGGTGATGCCATCTAAAATGATATTGTGCGGTTGACTGGATATTGGTGGTGTGATGATGGAATGCGCTGCGCTTTTCCATCCTACGATTTAAGTAACAATGGGTTACTTACGGATGTAATAACAGGTTCACATGTAAAGAAGGAGCCGCGATAAAAAGATTTAAATCGCGGCTAATACCACGTTAAGCGAACGGGTTTTTTAATACAATGGTTTCATTACGCTCTGGGCCGGTGGATAAAATAGAAATCTCCACGCCAACCAGCTCTTCCAAGCGCTTGATATAAGCAATCGCGTTAGCAGGTAGTTTATCTACTTCAGTGACACCTTTGCTGATTTCTGTCCAGCCATCCATATATTCAATTACAGGCGTACAGGCTTCATATTTCTCGGCACCGAGTGGCGCGACAGTGGTTTCTTCGCCAGCAATATTGTACGCAGTACAAATACCAATTTTATCCAGACCATCCAGTACATCCAGCTTAGTCAGGCAGATACCACTTAGGGAGTTCATCTGCGCTGATTTACGCATGGAAACCGCATCAAACCAGCCTGTGCGTCTTTTTCTACCGGTGGTGGCTCCAAATTCATGGCCTTTTTCACCTAGGTGCCGACCATAGTCATCATCCAGTTCGGTAGGAAAAGGGCCATTACCCACCCGTGTAGAATAGGCTTTGGTAATCCCTAATACATAATCAATATCTAAAGGACCGACACCAGTTCCGGTGGCTGCACCACCTGCGGTCGTATTTGATGATGTTACATAAGGATAAGTACCATGATCTATATCCAGCAAGGCTCCTTGCGCACCTTCAAACAATAAATTTTCACCCTTAGCCTGATAAGCATGCAGCTTTTCTGCCACATCAATCAGCATCGGCTTAATATGCTCGGCTAATTCCAGCGAGTCCGCTAGCATCGTATCAAAATCAATGGCAGGTACTTTATAGTACTCGGTGAGCATAAAGTTGTGAAAGGTGGTTAATTCACGGAGCTTTTCAGTAAATAATTCAGTATTCAACAAATCAGCGGCACGTATTCCACGTCGTGCTATTTTATCTTCATAAGCCGGCCCTATACCACGACCAGTGGTACCAATCGCTTTTGCGCCTTTGGCAACTTCCCGCGCCTGGTCGATTGCCACATGAATCGGCAGGATCAAGGCACAGGCTTCACTGATTAATAAACGCGAACGTACCGGAATGCCTGATTCTTCCAGTATTTTTATTTCTTTAAGCAAGGCTTCGGGTGATAACACCACGCCATTACCTATTAAACATTGCACGTCTTCACGCAAGACACCCGAAGGGACTAAGTGTAAAACCGTCGTTTTGCCATCAATGACCAGTGTGTGCCCGGCATTATGTCCGCCTTGAAAACGCACCACAGCTTTCGCTTGATCAGTTAGCAAATCAACTAATTTACCCTTGCCTTCATCGCCCCATTGCGTGCCGATAACTACAACATTTTTACCCATAACAGTTCCAGATTAATTTAACGGGACAAGAACCCAGTTCTCATCACTTTTTTCTAATATTTGATTACACCCATGCTGTTCAGCTTGATCTTGCTGCCCAGATAGCTGTTTAATCACGATATGCCCAGTGGCACGCAGGTCTCGCACTTTTTCATCTAGCCCACGATCACCGATAGCAATAGGTGCCAGCACCTTTATAACATCATCGGCACCCTGATTATTTTTGGTCAATGCGGCCAATACTTTTAAGTCTGCACTAAAGCCTGTTGCCGGCCTGGCACTACCAAATATCTGACCGATATTATCGTAGCGTCCACCGCGTGCAATTTCCTTACCTACTTCAGGAACAAAGGCAGCAAACACCATGCCGGTATGATAATGATAACCACGCAATTCAGCCAGATCAAAGCTAATGGTAAGCTGAGGATAATAGCTGTGCAATATATCAGCCAATTCTTCTAGCTGAGCAAGTGCATTATTAACACTGGCATCCGCAGCGGAAAAAGCCTCTCTAGCCGTTGCCAGTATGGATTTATCACCATTTAACTGCGGCAAAGCCAAAAAGATGGCTTGCAATTCAGCTGGCATTGCATAGCTTAGCAGTAACTCAGCCAGCTCACAGTTCGACTTACGCTGCAAGACCTCAAATAACGCCAGCTCTTGATCCTCAGTCAAATTTGCCTGAGCAACCAGTCCACGATATATACCCACATGACCTAAATCAAGGTGTACATTTTTCAGCCCTGCCATAGATAGAACCTCTAGCATCAACCGGACAACTTCGGTATCGCTGTCAATGCCTGCATGACCGAATAATTCTGCCCCTATTTGCATCGGAATGCGGGTTTTGTCTAAAGCACCACCACGGGTATGTAACGTCGTTCCTTCATAACATAGCCTCGATACTTGCTGATGGCTTAAGCTATGTGCATCTATTCTTGCTACCTGGGGTGTCATATCAGCACGTATGCCCAATACTTCACCGCTCAACTGGTCGGTTAATTTAAACGTCTGTAAGTTTAAATCATGGCCTGATCCGGTTAACAACGAATCTAAATAGTCGATAAAAGGTGGAATGACCTTTTCATAACCCCAGCACTCAAAAACATCAAGTAACTGGCGACGCAAAGTCTCTAAGTGCTTGGCATCTTCGGGTAAAACTTCTTCAACACCTTCTGGCAACAGCCAAGGGTCTCTTCGCAACATGATATTTTTCCAATTCACACAAAAACGCCCCGTATAAACGGAGCGTTTAATGATTCAACTCAATTAAGCTGAGTTTATTTCATTTGTTTAAAATATTTAAAAAATTCAGAATCCGGCTCGGTGACCATGATATTGGCTGATTTAGTAAATGTTTCTTTATAAGCACTCATACTACGGTAAAACGCATAAAATTCAACATTTTTACCATAAGCATTCGCATAAATCTCAGCGGCTTTTGCATCACCCTGACCTTTCATGATTTCTGAATCACGATAGGCATCCGCCAAAATAATTTCTTTTTGCTTATCCGCATCCGCACGGACTTTCTCAGCCGCTTCAGCCCCTTGTGATCTAAATTCACGCGCAACCCGTGCACGTTCAGCTTCCATACGACTGTAAACTGAATGACTCACTTCGCTCGGTAAATCAATACGTTTTACCTGCACATCAACAATTTCAATACCCAATTGAGCTGCGGCTTTAGCCGTATTTGTGATCAGTGCTTCACGTACAGCACTCCGGTCTGTAGAAACCAGCTGCTTAATATCACGCTTACTAAACTCACTACGAAAAGCATCTTTAATAATCTGATCCAGACGTATATTGGCTTGAAAAGGATCCCCTCCGACTGAAGTATAGAAGGTTTCTATATTACCGACACGCCATTTAACAAAAGAATCAACGATAACATTTTTCTTTTCTGAGGTTAAAAAACGTTCCGGTGCAGAATCCAGAGTCAGGATGCGTGCATCGAATTTTTTAACGTTATTAATAAACGGCAGTTTAAAGTGCAAGCCAGGCTGATAGTCCGACCGAACAATCTCCCCAAATTTAAACTTAATCGCTTTTTCTGTTTCCGTTACCGTAAAAACACACATCATGGCAACGGTAAAGACGACCCCAAGAGTGACTAAAATTTTATTTGCTGACATGTTTAGCGTCCTCTCGGTGTACGACCACGGCTTGAAGGCCTTGGTGTATTAGTTGAATTATAAGGCTGAGTCACTGTAGGTGTTGCTTTATAGCTATTAGCCCGACTACTCATTGCCTTTGATTTAGCCGCCAATTGGTCTAGCGGTAAATACATAATATTATTACCACCTTTAACATCAACCATTACTGTATCTGTACCACTCATGACCGACTCCATGGTATCCAGATAAATCCGTTGCCGAGTGACTTCAGGCGCTTTCTCATACTCTGTTAAAATTTGAGAAAAACGGCTCACATCCCCTTCTGCTGAGGCAATAATCCGTGATTTATACCCTTCTGATTCCTGTATAACCCTAGCTGCAGCACCCCGAGCCTTTGGCACGATGTCATTGGCATAGGCTTCAGCTTCATTAATCAAACGCTGCTTATCTTCCCGCGCTTTAATGGCATCCTCAAAAGCACTTTGTACCTGCTCAGGCGGCTGTGCATCCTGTAAGTTAACACTGGTAATAACGATACCCGAGTCATAGGAATCTATGACATGCTGAATTTCGGTTTTAATATCGGCAACGATTTGTGTACGCCCTTCCGTTAAAACAAAATCCATCGTGTTACCACCGATAACACCCCGTTCGGCACTTTCAATCACCTGTTTTAAAGTGGCTGTCTGGTTGAGTATATTAAATAAATATTTTTTTGCATCACTGACCTGATATTGTACCGCTAGGCGTACATCGACAATATTTTCATCTTTGGTCAACATCAGTGCTTCTTTGGAAACCGTCCCTTTACGGCCACCGCCTGAACGATAACCCACTTCTAAAGAACGGATCTGCGCAATATTAACCACTTCAACTTTTTCAATGGGAGCCGGTAATTTCCAGTTTAAACCGGGTGTAGTGGTTGCGATATATTTACCAAAGCGTAATTCCACACCGCGATTCCCTTCATCTACAATATAGAAGCCACTCGCCATCCACAGCGCAATTGCACCGACTGCCAGGAAACCCAGGCCTTTGAGAGAGGGCGCTTCATTATTATCACCACCACCGCTCTTACCACCACCAAACAAGCCGCCTAATTTATCCTGTAGCGAACGCATCGCCTCATCTAAATCAGGAGGAGTATTTTCCTCGTTACGACCACTCCAAGGATCTTTGTTTTTATCACCGCCTGGTTCATTCCAAGACATTCCGCTAACTCCACATTTATACTGCAAAAAATTAAGCTAAATCATATATTAGTAGCTTATTGTTCAGTTCCGCGCCATAGCGCGTAAACCTACCCTAACACTCAAAAAAACAATAGACACTGGCTTAAGCCGCAGCCCATCAGTACTTTTATAAGGTGTTTAGGGAAAAATGATAGAATAATCACTTAAATTCCTATGATTTAGCTGGGTAATTATCCTAAAAAATGCATGAATACACAATCACCATTATACAATTTCTTCAACATCCACTTCTTTTAAGATGCCCAGATGTTGCCGATCAATTTCTATACGCAAGTCCCAGCCCCCTTGCTCGGTAAAATCTTCCTGCAAAATATTGGCTACGGAAAATAATTTTGCGCGAACACCGCCTTGGGCAGGCAATAAATGACAGTGCATTTTAACTTTTGTAGCTGAAAAAATATCCGCCAACGCCTGTAATAGCAAATCCATGCCCGCACCTGTCCGTGCGGAAATCCATACCCGTATCGGCACTCCCTGATCATTGCGCTCAATGCGCGGCTCGAAGCCATCCAGTAAATCAATTTTATTCATGATTTCCAGTTGCGGGTTGGCATCAGCACCAATTTCCTTCAGCACCCGGTTCACTTCAAAGATGGTTTCATCCCGGTTTTCATCGCTGGCATCAATCACATGCAATAGCAGGTCTGCTTCCGTTGCTTCCTGCAAGGTAGACTTAAAGGCAGCAACCAGCTCATGCGGCAAATGGCGTATAAATCCAACCGTATCCGCCAGAACAACTTCCGTTGCATTCGCTAATTTAAAACGCCTTAAAGTAGGATCTAACGTGGCAAACAATTGATTTGCAGCATAAATGTCAGCCCCGGTTAAGGTATTAAACAGCGTTGACTTGCCAGTATTAGTATAGCCCACCAAAGATAAATTGGGTGTCTCTGCCCGTTTACGTCTGGCACGGCCTTGATGCCGTTGCTTAACCACCTTTTCCAAGCGGCTCTGAACCAATTTAATGCGCATACCAACTTGGCGCCGGTCATCCTCTAACTGAGTTTCCCCAGTCCCACGCATCCCTATCCCGCCTTTTTGCCGGTCTAAATGCGTCCAGCCTCGGGTAAGTCGTGAAGAAAGGTGATTTAACTGCGCTAATTCAACTTGTAATTTTCCATCGTAAGTCTTGGCGCGTAGAGCAAAAATATCCAGGATCAGGCCATTACGATCCACCACCCTAAACTCCAAGGCCGCTTCAAGGTTACGCTCCTGACTAGGGGTAAGCACATGGTTAAACAAAACCAGATCCGCTTCTGTTTCTTCTATGGCCGCTTTTAACTCTTCCAGCTTTCCAGAACCAATAAAATATTTTGGATCCGGGTTACGTCTTGAGCCTGTTAACACATGAACAACTTCAGCGCCAGCAGAGCTCGCCAACTCCTTTAATTCATTTAAGTCTTCCTGCCCTGAATGCAGATTGATATGTACTAGAACAGCTCTTTCGCCTGATTCAGGACGATCAAACAAGGTCATTCTCCTTGCTTTTACAGATAATCAAATTACTCAAAGTCGTTCTCTTTATTGATTATATTAATGGATTTACCTGGGACAATAGTTGAGATAGCATGTTTATATACCATCTGTACCATGGTATTTTTTAGCATAATAACGTATTGATCAAATGAATCGATGCGTCCCTGTAATTTTATTCCATTCACTAAAAAAATTGATACTGGCGTATGTTCTTTTCTAAGCGTATTTAAAAAAGTATCCTGTAGGTTTTGACTTTTTGGCATACCTTCCTCCCTATTGTTGTTATTTTTTGGTCAGCCTAAAACTTATGCTAATAATTCTAAAAACATGCATTGAACACGGATTTTGTAAAAAACCGTGCTGCGGTATTATCTCACCCAATGGGCGAGCCACCACTACACTTAAAATATTCTATTTCCATAAGTTTAAGGGAATAAAGAGCGTTCAACTGAAGTTTTTAGGACAATGCCTCATAAGATACCTTACCGATAAATTGCTCGCATATCAAGATATAAGGTCTCAAAGTTCAAAAACAAGGCTAATGCTATAGCTATTTATTTGCCTTTAAATATATTGCTAGCAGCCACGCCACACCAAGCCTACATACTACAACTATTTTTTAATGACTGAACGCTTTGCCGAGAGCACGGATAGCCTCCCATGCCCGTCACTACAACATTGATGGAATGCTAGATAATATTGAAGAGCGTTAAATCATAACTGAGATGCTTATCGGTCACGTCAAAGGCAACCAGTTTATCCTTCGCCTAAATTAAAGGGTATAGACTTATAAAACAGACAGATCACAAGCATTAAGAACCTTCACTCCAGTGCCCCAGCAAATACTGGAACCTGTCTTTATCCAAAAGCGCATTATCCACTTTAAAATAAACCACGTCTTCACTTGCCTGCAGTGTCGCACTCGCCACGCCATCCAACGCAACTATATCTGCTATAAATGCATTCAAATTAGCGGGGGCAATATCCTCAGTCGAAATCAATAAATTCGCCAGGTATTGTGGCGCATTCATAAATAATGCAACAATCAACCAGCTAGCGGCCGCACAGGCACAAAATAAAAACACATAACTTGCGCCCCACTCGCCATAAATCCAGCCACCCGCTGTACCACCGATAAAAGCCCCCATAAATTGAGCGCTGGAATATGCCCCCATTGCGGTGCCTTTTAGGTTTCCGGGTGCTGTTTTAGAAACCAGCGAAGGCAGTGTTGCCTCTAACAAATTAAAGCCACAAAAAAACACCCATAGACCTGCAATAAGTGCAACCAGGCTAGAATTAAAAAAATACAGCCCGACATAGGCAATAAACACCGTCGCAACCGCCGCAATAAAAACGGCCTTCATTTTACGTTTTTTCTCGGCAATAATAACAAACGGTATAACCACCGCCATTGAGGTAATTAATACAGGTAAATACACCATCCAATGATCTTTAGCGATTAAGCCGGCATCACGCAGCAATAAAGGCACAATGATAAAACTGGCCATTAACACCAAATGCAGAATAAAAATGCCATAGTCTAAACGCAATAAATCCTTATCCTTTAAGACCGTCGTAAATTGTGCCGGATCAAGCTCGGCATCACGGTGCACTTTTGTATATTCGGGATTAGGCACAACAAATAGAACCACAAAAATAGCTAAAAAGGATAATACTGCGGTTAACCAGAAAATACCCTGAATACCAGAAAATCCAGCAATAATAGGCCCCAGAGTCATCGCCACACCAAATGAAACGCCAATACTGGCACCAATCATTGCCATCGCTTTGGTACGGTGCACTTCCTGCGTTAAATCAGCAACCATCGCCATGATGGCTGCGGCAATCGCGCCACTCCCCTGCAACGCACGGCCAATCAATACACCATAAATCGTTGTTGACAATGCCGCCACCACACTGCCTGCAATAAACAGCAGCAACCCGATAATAATGATTTTTTTGCGCCCAAAATGATCCGATAAAAGACCAAAGGGAATTTGCAGTAAAGCCTGTGTCAACCCATAAACACTAATTGCCAGCCCAATTAGCAAAGGCGTTGCCCCTTCTAATGACTCAGCAAATAAAGATAACACGGGCAAAATCATAAACAACCCCAGCATACGCAATACATAAATACTGGATAGTGATAAAGTGGCCCGCCGCTCCATTGCCGACATAGGACTGGTTATATCCTGAACGTGTGTCAAAGCTGCAAACTCCTGTAGGGTAAATATTCTAGCAGCGACTTCATTCGCTACTCATAAGTTAATAAAGTATTCTAACAGCTTTAAACTGCGAGTTTATGTTTATTCAATGCCAGCCATTGAATGGCAATAATAGGAATTGCCGACTCGATTCGACCATTTTCTATCATTGCATACGCTTCATCGAAGCTGACAGTAGAGACCAGAATATCTTCATGCTCCTCATCCAGACCATGAATCCCCCCAACGTCATCCGCCTTAATACGCCCATAAAATAAAGAAATGCGCTCTGATGCACCGCCCGGCGACGTATAAAACTCATTAATCAAGTGCATTTCCTTAACCACGCAACCCGCCTCCTCTTCAGACTCTCGGTAAGCCACCTCCTCGGCAGTTTCGCCTGGTTCAATCGCCCCCGCAACAATTTCCAGCAGCCACGCGCGTTCCTGCACTTCTGGCTGAGCCATTGGCCCCATACGAAATTGCTCAATGATGACCAGTTTATCGGCATCAGGATCATATAATAAAACCGCAACGCAATTGCCCCGTTGAAATAATTCACGTGTCAAAACCTCGCTCCAGCCGCCTGCAAATAAAGTATACTGCACCTGATAGACATCCAGATTAAAAAATCCCGGATATTTTGTTTCTTTATTAATTACTTTAAATTCTTTTTTCATCACTCTTGCCTTTTGTATTGCAATTTAACGCTAAAAACACCACTATAGTGTAAACAATTTATTAATTTTTGGAGGAGCAAACAAACCATGCTACGAATTTTTCTTTTTTTAGCAACTAACGTTGCTATCATGATCGTCATCAGTATCGTATTCAGCGTTTTAGGCCTAAGCGGTACACTTGATGCCAATGGTGTCGATTTAAACCTGAATGCCTTATTAATCATGTCAGGTATCATCGGTATGTCAGGCTCCTTTATTTCTTTGGCCATATCAAAATGGTCAGCAAAACGCGGCATGGGTGTCCATGTTATTGAGCAGCCACAAAATCAAACAGAAAAATGGCTGATTGATGTTGTTAAGCGTCAATCTCAAAGAGCCGGAATCGGCATGCCGGAAGTGGGTATATTCAACACCCCTGATGCCAATGCCTTTGCCACTGGAATGACTAAAAACAGCTCGCTGGTTGCAGTCAGTACCGGCTTATTACAATCCATGTCCCAGGACGAAGTGGAAGCCGTTGTCGGGCATGAAATCTCTCATGTTGCCAATGGTGATATGGTGACTATGGCCCTGATGCAAGGCGTAGTAAATACCTTTGTCTATTTCTTCGCCAGTATTATCGGCCATGTGGTAGACCGAGTCATTTTCAAAACCGAAGAAGGTCATGGCATGGGCTATTATATCGTGCAAATGATTGCGCAGATTGCCTTATCCTTTTTGGCTTCAATACTGGTTATGTGGTTCTCGCGTTACCGTGAGTTTAAAGCAGATGCAGGCGGTGCGAAATTAGCCGGTAGAGAAAAAATGATTGGTGCATTGCAAGCCTTGCAACATGCACATGAACCAGAAGAATTACCTGGACAATTTGCAGCGTTTGCGATTAATGGTGGAGGCGTTAAAAAATTATTTATGAGCCACCCTCCTTTAGAAGAGCGTATTGCCGCATTGCAGAATCGTCGTTAATATTGACCTGGATAAGCCCTTCCCTTGAAGAGCTTATCCAGTCAAGCTGAGCACAAGCTTTATCTGCATCTACCCGTGAATAATAAGATTAATTATAAATAAAATAAGTTTCAATCCATATCTGTTGTCACGGCTCCGAGCTGGGATCCAATCTCATCCAGCATATCTTCTTTGATACGAAAATCTATCCATAACCGTATTCTTTCAAGTACTTGCTGACGCAATTTCGGTGAGGAAAAACGCTGTTCATGATGATTTTCTCCAGCCAACATCATGACCTCGTTATCTGCATGATTATGCTGGCTGGCAGCGAAAAAATCAGTACTTCCCCATGCAGGCGTTATTGGATCATGTTCAGAATAGATCAGTAAGTAAGGGGTCTTAAATTGCGCCATATTCTCTCTGAATTGAATCACTTCTTTTTCTATAGCCAGTACATAGCGCAAAATGGAACGGCGTATGATGTAAGGATCAGATTTCTGGCGCATTCTCTCTTCTTCCCAGTCACTTAGGTAAGCTATGACCCAGTCCGGTGTTGAGGGTGAAAAAATACTGCGCATCCCAGGGAGTGACAATAGTTCAATGAGAGCATCCTGAATAGGAACGCTGATTAAGGCTAGTAACTGGTTGAGCAACATTAACGGTAATGCTTCGTCATGTGGATTGAGAAAGTGCTCATGAGTATGGTAATTGAAGCGGACAAGCGGGTTCTGTAACCAGCCACGCCAGCCGGGGACTTGCGTAACAGAGAAAGCAGGGCCAGCGAAAATAATACCAGCAACCTGCTTATTGAGCTTATTGTTGTCTATGTGCTGCATTAGATAGGAAGCAGAAACGAGAGAACCAAGACTGTGAGAGAGAATAAAAACAGGTAAGGGCTTGTTGGTTGCATATTGCTCACAGTGTTGGGTCAAATAATGCAGAGCCTGCTCAAGGTCATCACGCATAGGCTGAAGGTCGCGTAATTGTGCTTGTTCAAGAAATGCTGCGTGAAC
>DAOVWV010000289.1 GCA_030636485.1 Methyloprofundus sp. | reverse complement strand
TTTTATGCTTATGATTTAGAACCATTAGAACAAATCTTTACAAATTTGATAGCACAAGGAAAAGAAGGAAAAATTGCTGCCAAAGAAATAGCAGGCGAGTATATAAAAAATAGTGATGAAGCTGTTATACAGCTATATAAAAATATTGTTAAGAAACAGAATGCCAATTAATCAAACCATTGAACAACTCACTGAAGCGGCTACACTAAACAGGACACATAACTTTAAATACGATTAAAGAAATTAAGTGTGTCTAAAATGAGGTTGCATATCACTTATCCCATGTTAAATATATAGCCATAAAAGATAATAATAAGTTTGACCTTACTCTCTATTCTATGGCTTAATCCCCTTAATATATTGAAATAAAAATCAGGATACAGATCTATGCCTAAAGCCTTACGCTCTTTTATTGGTCTATTATTACTTATCACAACCATTAGTCTTGCCACTTGCCAGTCCTTATATAAGGTGACTCCTTTTGGCAATGAGGCGAGTGAGGAACCTAGGTAGAATGAAAGGTAAATACTATGAATAATACCGAGCAATTAAGAAAACCCAAACCCTATCAGAAAAAAACGGCTAAAGGCTTCTTTTATAGTGCCCGTGGTTTATTACTCTATATACTTCCGCTTGCGCTGATTCCAGCTTCCATACTCTCGTTTATGTATGGGGATTTTTTACGCATTATCACTAATATCGGTGGCTGTGCTGCCTTTTTATTGGCGGCGACTCTGTTACGCAAAGGGATTGCCGCAGAGGCAGAGTATCTGGATAAAAAAATCACCCGGGCACCCAAGTGGCCACTCAAAACAATCGCCGCCATGATTGTCGCCATCACTACGGGGGGAATTGCTTTAATCGGCGCAGGAAACTCCTTTTTTGTGTCTATTGCTTTTGCACTGGGTGCATTGGCAGGGATGGTTTTATTGTATGGCTTGGATCCGCATCAGGAAAAAATGATTGCGGGTTCCCATGGTTATACCGCTGAGGAAATTTCTGCCACCATTGATGAGGCCGAGGCGCAAATATCTGGGATTGAGGTTGCTAATAAACTCATTAGCAACCGGAGTTTTAATCAGCGTATCCATATTATTTGTGATCATGCGAGAGAAATTGTCACGATGCTGGAAGAAGATCCGGGGGATATCAGGCGCTCCAGGAAATTTCTGAATATCTATCTTGATGGGGCGTTAAAAGTCACCGAAGGCTATGCAGATATGCAAAGCAAACACCAGTCCGAGCAATTAGCTGGCAATTTTGAAAATGTCTTACAGACCATAGAAACCGTTTTTATTGAACAAAAACAGAAACTATTGGAAGACGATGTACTGGATCTTGATGTACAGATTGAAGTTTTGGCTGCTCAGCTAAAGCATGAAGGCGTTATGTAAATACCGATTATCACCAAAATAATAACAGGAAGATATATATGAGTGAGCAAACAATACCAGCAGCAGACGAACAATCCATTCCTGGCAGTGCCGTTTTTAATGAGATTGTCCCGGGTGTCAGTAGAGATATTTTAACGTACGAGCAATCTGATACCGATAATAAGGCACTGATTGAACGTAAAGTGGCTGAAATTGATATTAATGACAGCAAATCCATTATTTATTTTGGCAGCAAAGCGCAGGAAGAACTGACGACTATTTCCGATAAAATGCTGGAAGGGGTTAGAAATAAGGATATTGATGGGACGGCTGGCGGTGATTTAAGTGAGATGGTATCTGCTTTGCGTGGCTTTGATGTGGATGCTTTAGACCCGAATAAAAAACCTGGTTTTTTTGCCAAACTATTGGGAAGAGCCAAGCCCATTGCGATATTTTTACAGAAATATGAAGATGTCCGTAAACAGATTGATGCCATTACCGATAAACTGGATACGCATAAAACCACATTGTTGACTGATATTACCATGCTTGATAGGTTATACGATGCTAATCTGGAATATTTCCATAATCTGGATATTTATATTTCTGCTGGTGATGAAAAATTAACACAACTGGACGGGCAGGTCATTCCAGAAATGGCACAGCAGGCCGAAAGCTCACAAGATATTCTTCAGGCGCAGGAATTAAGAGACCTACGTGCCTCGCGTGATGACCTGGAACGGCGTGTGCATGACCTGCGTTTGACTCGCCAGGTTGCGATGCAAAGCCTGCCTGGAATTCGTCTGGTGCAGGGTAACGACAAAGGACTGGTAAATAAAATCAATTCTACCATTGTGAATACGATTCCACTCTGGCGGCAGCAATTAGCGACTGCCGTGGCTATTTATCGCTCTTCCGAGGCATCTAGCACCTTGCAGTCAGCAACGGACTTAACCAATGAATTACTGGAGGCGAATGCTAGAAATCTGCAACAGGCGAATGCGGAAACACGTAAAGAACTGGAGCGCGGGGTTTTTGATATTGAGTCCATTAAAAAAGCGAATAATACCCTGATTGATACCATTAATGAAAGCCTGCAAATTGCCGATGAAGGTAAAAAAATGCGTGCCGATGCTGTCGTGCAATTGCAAGAGTGTGAAACAGAATTACGCAAAACACTGGCCTCTGCTGCCAGTAGAGTACCCGCAGCAGCTGAGAATGAAGCCGCTTAGAATATTATCCTGAACGGAGAGAAAAATGGGACTGTTTGATAAACTGTTTGGCGAATTTGTCGATATTATTGAATGGCTGGATACGTCAAACGATACTATGATCTATCGCTTTGAACGGTATGGCAATGAAATCAAATACGGTGCAAAATTAACGGTACGTGAATCTCAGGTGGCTATTTTGGTCAACGAAGGAAAAGCCGCTGATTTTTTTGAGCCTGGCATGTATGAGCTGGAAACCAGCAATATGCCGATTATGACCACGTTGGAGAGCTGGCCACACGGCTTTTCTAGTCCTTTTAAAGCGGAAGTCTATTTCTTCAATATGCACCGCTTTGTGGATTTAAAATGGGGTACTAAAAACCCTATCATGTTACGCGATAGAGAGTTTGGTGCGGTTAGGTTGCGTGCGTTTGGTAGCTATTGCATCCGCATTAGTGACCCACTGACCTTTATCAAGGAAATTGCAGGCACCAACGGTCACTTTTCGACGGATGATATTGGCGACCAGTTACGTAACCTGATTCTCTCCCGCTTTGCCAGTATCCTCGGCGAATCCAATATTCCGGTGCTGGATCTGGCCGGTAATTATGATGAATTAAGTGATTTTATCTCGGCGCGGATTGCCCCTGAATTTAGCGAGTACGGCCTGGAAATTACCAAGCTACTGGTGGAAAATATTTCCCTACCGCCTGCTGTTGAAGAAGCATTGGATAGACGCACCAGCATGGGAATTATTGGTAATTTGAATGATTACACGACCTTTCAGGCAGCGGACGCAATGAAAGCGGCGGCTGAAAATCCTTCCGGCGGCGCATCCACCGGAATAGGCATGGGCATGGGTTTTGCCATGGCAAATAAGATGAGCGAGCCTCATACTGCTCCGCAGGCGAGTCAGCCA
>DAOVWV010000354.1 GCA_030636485.1 Methyloprofundus sp. | reverse complement strand
GCGATAGCGTATTCCGGCAGGTCAGCATCATAAATCCGGTAACAGTGTATGTCCTGGCGTTTAATCCATTTAGCCAGTTTTTTGATATTTTTCTGTAAGCGGTTAGCAAACATTTCAGCACCGGGGTCATACGTAGCCTCAGACCCTGTGTCAGTCTCGGCCTCAGTCATAGGCGCGGTGACTTGCTCTATACGCTCTTGTTGTGATTTAGCCTTAGGGATAAAAAAGTTTTTTTCTTCAATCGCGAAACGTAATAATTTACACTCTAAAGCCCCATTAAAAAGCGTAATGGGTTTTTGTGAACGAATACCCAAGCGAAAGCCCAGCTCTGGGTCACTAATAATCATTGCCGCTTGCCAGTGTTCAAACTGGTCTTTGAGTACCTGGCCAAATTCACGATACAATTGTGCTGTTTCTTCGCTATTGCCCAAGCGTTCTCCATAGGGGGGGTTACAGACTAGAATCCCTTTTTGCCAGCTTTCTGCTGCTGTTGCTTCGCTTATATCACGGCGCTCAACATGAATTTTATTTTGCAGACCAGCATTGTCTATATGCAATAAAGCGGTATTCATCGCACGGCGGCTTTGGTCAAACCCCACGATAGTTGGCATATTTTGTAAGCCTGCCTCTTTACGTTGCTGGGCTTCCTCTAACAGGGACTGCCATAGCGCTGGGTCATGTTTTTTCCAGTAGATAAAGCCAAAATGTTTATGTTGCAGGCCTGGTGCATAGTCAGCAGCGATCATGGCCGCTTCTAACAATATCGTACCCGATCCACACATAGGGTCGATTAAACTCCCCCCCTGACGTGCTATCTCTGGCCATTTGCTACGGTAAAGTATCGCCGCCGCCAGGTTTTCTTTAATCGGCGCGGTAATGCTGATATCACGATAGCCACGGCGATGCAGGCTTTCACCTGATAAGTCCAGGCTCAGTGTTGCCAGGTCATTGTGTAAATAGACATTGAGGCGAATATTGGGCTGTTTGGTATCAATATCAGGGCGTTTATTAAATTTCTTACGCATCTGATCCACCACCGCATCTTTGACTTTTAAAGCACCGAAGTGGGTGTTATCAATGGCTTTTGAATTCTTTGCATTAAAGGAGACGGCAAAACTGTCATCCGGTTTCATATGCTCAAACCAGTTGGTTTTATAGATACCTGCGTATAAATCTTCCTGACTGTTCACGCTAAAGGTATCCAGTTTTAAGAGTACGCGGTTGGCAATTCTTGACCAAAGACACACGCGATAAGCTATTTCCAGAGAGCCTTCAAAAGAAGCCCCCGCAAGTGCAGGCTTAACATTTTTTGCCCCGAGTTGTTTTAATTCAGTGACGAGGATATCTTCCATCGCTTTAGGAGTGGTGGCAAAAAAAATAGAATCGGTCATGTGAGGTATATATACGATAATAGGGGAGGAAAAGGAATATCAGTATGAGGGATGCCATGCAGCGCGTCATTAATGATGCGCTGCATGCTAAATATGTAAGGCTTATTGAATGCTTAATAACTCAACATCAAAAATAAGGGTTGCATTGGGGCCTATGGCTGCGCCGGCACCTTTTGCACCATACGCTAAATCAGAATGGATAAAGAAACGGTATTTTGCACCGATAGGCATAAGCTGTACACCTTCGGTCCAACCGGCAATCACCCGGTTTAAAGGAAAGGTGGCCGGTTCATTACGGCTATATGAGCTATCAAATTCTGCCCCATCAAGCGTGGTGCCTTTGTAGTGGACGGTGACATTTGAGCTGGCAGTCGGTTTTGCACCTTCGCCTGCTGTTAATACGATATACTGCAAGCCACTCGCTGTGGTGACGACACCTTCTTTGCCAGCATTTTCGGCTAAAAATGCCTCACCTGCCTGTTTGTTATTGCCTGCAAGTTCGGGGTCTGGTCTGGTAAACATAAAATAACCTATAAATAAGAGTATAAATATAACGAGAATAACGAGCTGGGCCTTACCCATAAATAACTCCTTAAAGTAATAAGCCAGCTATTTTACCAGTAACTTCGCATTATTCACGGGTAAATGCAGATAAATGGTCGTCATTCCCGAAGTCTACCCAGTCAAGCGTGGGCACAAGCGTTATCGGGAAGTATAGATTGCTGCTAACGGCATGCAGGAATGACGGATTTTGCAGAGTTCAGGTGCCAGTGGATAATGAGACGTTATTTTTACCAAAAAAACCAGCCAGAATTGTCTAATTCTTTCTGGCAGCCTTTTAATTGCTGATTAAAAATAGTTGCCTGCTTAGCTACTTTTTTCGATACCTT
This sequence comes from Methyloprofundus sp., assembly GCA_030636485.1. Classification (GTDB taxonomy): domain Bacteria; phylum Pseudomonadota; class Gammaproteobacteria; order Methylococcales; family Methylomonadaceae; genus Methyloprofundus. The sequence goes on along the minus strand of DAOVWV010000354.1, from coordinate 615 downwards.
TAATAACCAGCGTTTTTTTAAGTAGGACTTTCGTTTATATCCAGTATGTCCCTCATGGTAAGCAAGGTATTGTTTGGCAGTGTCCCATTTGGAAATACCCAGTTTTTTATGGCTAATGGTGCAGTACCAGCCCACGAAATCACTGGCATCTTCAAAGTCATCTCTATCCGCTCCCCAACTACCAGCATCTTTAATATACCAGTCCCAGGTACCATCCTGAGCTTGAGGATAACCATAAGCAGAGCTATTGCGAAACCAGGGAATAAACCCTAGCAACCAGGGGCGGGGCGGTTGGGCATCAGCGACAAAGCGTGATTCCTGATGAATGATTGCCATTTGGACATGAATCGGCACGCCCCATTTTTTATGGCTATTGCGGGTATAGTCGTACCAGTCTTCTTTTTCGCTAAAAATATCACAGATATTGTGTGTGTTTTTAGGTTGGGAGGCGGTGCAGCCATATAAAAATAATATAAAAAATAAGGAGATAAGGCGATACTTAGTCATAAAAAGTTACGTTGCTTATAGGCAAAATGAAAAGAATCTATAAGGGATTTGGCCAAAAGGATTGTTTTTATTATTATAATAGGCTATTTTATATAAGGATGCATAAGT
>DAOVWV010000140.1 GCA_030636485.1 Methyloprofundus sp. | reverse complement strand
GTTTTTCCAAGGACGATATAGCAAGGCATTTAGCAGAAGGTTAATGCTTCGTCATTCCCGCAGTCTTTTTGGCGGGAATCTATTATTTAAGCGCATAAATATTTGCTAAAAACATATGGGATGACGCTATAAATAGAAGTGTTCCTTAATCCGAACTCAGGTTAAATTAGACTATAGAAAGGGCTTTGGCCGCGACAGGGGATTGAGAAGTCGCGCTTAAAGCTCTTGGCTACAACAATAATATTCAATAAGTTTTTAATATTGTTATGCGCTTTAATCAGCCTATGTGATAATGAGCGGTTTTAATATGTATTGTTAGGGTCTCAATATTATGGATGAGAATAAGAAGAAAGCATTAGGCGCAGCCTTAATGCAGATTGAAAAGCAGTTTGGTAAAGGCGCGATCATGCGTATGGGTGATGATGCTGCATCGCGTAATATACAAACGGTTTCTACTGGTTCTTTAACATTGGATATTGCTTTAGGCTGCGGCGGTTTGCCGCGCGGGCGAGTGATTGAAATATATGGTCCGGAATCATCAGGTAAAACGACGATGACCCTATCAACCATTGCGCAAATGCAAAAATTAGGAGGCACGGCTGCCTTTATTGATGCAGAGCATGCATTGGATCCTGCTTACGCTGAAAAAATCGGGGTTAATGTTGATGATTTACTCGTTTCTCAGCCAGATACCGGTGAGCAAGCTCTGGAAATTGTCGATATGCTAGTGCGTTCCAATGCAGTTGATATTGTGGTTGTTGATTCTGTGGCTGCCTTAACGCCAAAGGCAGAGATTGAAGGCGATATGGGCGATTCCCATATGGGCTTGCAGGCGCGGCTGATGTCACAGGCTTTGCGTAAATTAACGGCAAATATCAAGCGTTCCAATACGATGGTGATTTTTATTAATCAGATTCGTATGAAAATTGGTGTGATGTTTGGTAGCCCAGAAACCACAACGGGTGGTAATGCCTTAAAATTTTATGCTTCGGTTCGTCTAGATATACGCCGTATCGGTGCGATTAAAAAAGGTGATGAAATCATCGGTAACGAGACCCGGGTTAAAGTCGTTAAAAATAAAGTCGCTCCTCCTTTTAAACAGGCTGAATTTGAGATTCTTTATGGCGAGGGAGTTTCCTTTCTCGGTGAGTTAATCGACCTGGACGTAAAATATGGCTTTGTTAATAAAGCAGGCTCCTGGTACAGCTATGGCAAGGATAAAATTGGCCAGGGTAAGGATAATGTACGTGCCTACCTAAAAGATAACCCTCAGGTAGTAGAAGAGCTGGAAGCGAATATTCGTGCTGAAGTGTTTGGTAAAAAGGAAGAGACCACTGTAGAGTCTGATGATGCGGATGGGCTTGCTTAGCTGTTTGTTGCATGCCTGAACTTGAGAATGAGTTAGAAACCTACAAAGCAATAAAAGAAGCCTGTTTGCGCTATTTAATGCGGCGTGAACATAGCCTACAGGAATTGCAGCAAAAAGTGGGCGCAAAAGGTTTTCTCAGGCAGGCTATTACGCCGGTACTTGAAGAGTTAATTGAGCAAGGATTGCAAAGCAATGAACGCTTTGCAGAAAGCTATGCCAGAAGTCGTGTACATAAAGGCTTTGGTCCCTTGCGTATTCAAGCTGAACTACAGCAGCGGGGAGTGGGGGATTGTTGCTTTGAGATGGCGGCCGAGGACATTGCAGGTAGCTGGCAAGATTTATTAGAGCAAGTCTATAGCAAGAAATATGGCGTGGAAAAATCTTTGGATAGGCAGGAAAAAATAAAGCGCAGTCGATTTTTGCAGCAGCGTGGCTTTCCAGCGGATATGGTACAGCGCTTGTTTAGGTCGCAGTCTATGTAGAGCATCTTTTCTCGTTCCCACGCTCTGCGTCACGGAACACGGAATGCAGAGCATTGGAACGAGACTCACATAATGCTTGTTCCATGTTAAGAATGATCAACCCCAGACTATAACAAAATATAGACTCTTAAAATATTTAAGAGCCAGTTATTAGAAAACAGTTTAAACAACCCATGAAATTATGAAAAATCTGACCAGTGCAGAATTGCGTGCTGCCTTTTTAAAATTCTTTGCCGATCAAGGGCATTCTATTCAGCCCTCTAGTCCGTTGGTACCAGGAAATGATCCAACCCTGCTGTTTACCAATGCAGGAATGGTGCAATTTAAAGATACCTTTTTAGGTCGCGAGCCTCGCAATTATGTGCGTGCAACCACTAGCCAGCGTTGTGTAAGGGCGGGTGGTAAGCATAATGATCTGGAAAACGTAGGCTATACCGCAAGGCATCATACATTTTTCGAGATGCTGGGTAATTTCAGCTTTGGTGATTATTTTAAACAGGAAGCGATTCACTTTGCCTGGGATTTCTTAACCAAAGAATTGGGAATTCCGGCCGAAAAATTATGGGTGACGGTATTTGACGAAGATTCGGAAGCTGAAAAAATCTGGCTAGACGACGTAAAGATCGATGCAACGCGCTTTTCCAGAATTGGTGCCAAAGATAATTTCTGGTCCATGGGCGATATAGGCCCTTGCGGACCTTGTACCGAGATTTTTTATGATCACGGTGAAGAGATTGCAGGTGGTCCGCCGGGAACGCCAGAAGAAGATGGTGATCGCTATATCGAAATCTGGAATCTGGTGTTTATGCAGTATGACCGTGATGCAGCGGGGGATTTAACGCCTTTGCCCAAACCATCAGTTGATACCGGGATGGGGCTGGAGCGAATTGCCGCTGTATTGCAAGGGGTGCACAATAATTACGAAATTGATTTATTTCAACGTTTATTGACCACAGCGGCTGATTTAGTCGGTACAAAAGATTTAACCATCAGTTCATTACGTGTGATTGCAGACCATATCCGTTCCTGTGCCTTTATGGTGGTGGACGGCGTGATGCCATCTAATGAAGGGCGTGGTTATGTGTTAAGGCGTATTATTCGCCGAGCGATTCGTCATGGATATCGCCTGGGTATTCGCGAGGTGTTCTTTTATAAATTAGTCGCACCCTTGGTCGTTGAAATGGGTGAGGCTTATCCTGAACTTGCCGCAGCGCAGGAACAGGTTGAGCGCATTTTAAAGATTGAAGAAGAGCGTTTCGCAGAAACCTTAGAGCAAGGTATGAAAATTCTGGAGTCCTGTGTTGAAAAAATGCAAGGCACGGTGATTCCGGGTAATGTGGTTTTCCAGCTCTATGATACCTACGGTTTTCCGGTCGATTTAACCGCTGATTATGCGCGTGAGAAAAATCTGACTGTCGATCATGCAGGCTTTGATATAGAAATGACAGCCCAGCGTACTCGGGCGCGTGCGGCAAAAAGTTTTGGTGCGGATCATAACCAAACAATCAAGCTGGATGCACAGACAGAATTCACCGGTTACGATCAAATCAGTGAAAAAAGCAAAATTATTGGCTTATTTCAGAACAGTGCAGCAGTCGAAGCTTTGTCGGCAGGAGCCGAAGCCGTCGTTGTTTTAGAGAGTACGCCTTTTTATGCCGAGTCGGGTGGCCAGGTCGGTGACCGTGGACTTATTGAAGTGGAAACTGGTGTATTTGAAGTCAGTGATACCCAAAAGCAGGGCGGTAATCTGTTTCTGCATTATGGAAAAGTGCTGTCAGGCGAATTAAGCACTCATCAAGACTGTATTGCCAATGTGGAACCCAGAAACAGGCAGGCGATTATACTTAATCATTCTGCGACACATTTATTACATGCCGCATTGCGTCAGGTATTAGGTGAGCATGTCACGCAGAAAGGCTCGCTGGTCAATGCCGAGCGCCTGCGCTTCGATTTTGCCCACTTTGAACCAATGACAGCAGATGAAATAAAAATCATTGAGCGCATGGTGAATCAGCAAATTCGCCATAATGCAGCAGTGACGGCAGCGGTCATGTCTAAAGATGATGCGCTAAAAGCAGGGGCAATGGCCTTGTTTGGCGAAAAATATGGCGATGAAGTCCGGGTTTTAAAAATAGGTGAATTCTCCACTGAACTCTGTGGTGGGGTGCATGTGCAACGTGCCGGTGATATTGGCTTATTTAAAATCATCAGTGAAACAGGTGTGGCTTCCGGTGTGCGTCGTGTTGAAGCGATTACCGGAGAAGTGGCGATGCAATGGCTGGAAGCGCGTGAAACATCGATGGCGACGATAGCCAGTGTGGTTAAAGCTGCACCCGAAGCTGCGGCAGATAAAGTGCAACAACTGCTGGATAAATCTAAGTCACTGGAGAAAGAGTTAGAGCGCTTACAAGCTAAAATGGCCAGCTCGGCAGGTGGTGAATTAGCCAGTCAGGCTGTTGAAATTGATGGTATTAAAGTGCTGGCTGTTAAACTGGATGGTGTAGAGCCCAAAGCGATGGGGGAAGTGCTGGATCAGTTGAAAAACAAGCTAGGCAGTGCAGCAATCGTTCTGGCCAGTGTCAGTAATGGCAAAGTAAACCTGATTGCCGGGGTGACCAAAGAGCAAACCAAGCGGATAAAAGCGGGGGACCTGGTTAACTCGGTTGCTTCACAAGTCGGTGGTAAAGGTGGCGGTCGTCCTGATATGGCAAGGGCAGGGGGCACAGAGCCTGAAAAATTGGAACAAGCGTTAAAACAAGTGCCTGAGTGGGTGCGTGAACAAATAGGTGCTTAAAGAATGGCGGTTTATGTATATAAATTTGGCGGTACGTCAGTAGGCTCGGTAGAGCGTATTCAGGCGGTTGCCGAAAAAGTAAAGGCAGCACGCGATAATGGCGACCAGTTGGTCGTTGTGGTTTCGGCAATGAGCGGTGAAAGCAACCGTTTACTAGGGCTGGCGGGAGAGAGCCAGAAAAAGTCCGTCTCCAGAGAAATGGATGTTTTACTGTCCACGGGTGAGCAGGTCACCATGGCTTTGCTCAGCATGGCTTTGCATGAGTTAGGTTGTCCGGCCTGCTCATATACGGGTGGACAAGTGCGTATTGAAACCGATAGCGCGCATACCAAGGCAAGAATCAAGCGCATTGATGATGCGAAAATTCATGCTGATTTGAATGCAGGTAAAGTGGTGGTGGTGGCCGGGTTTCAAGGGGTTGACGAGCATGGCAATATTACCACGCTAGGGCGCGGCGGCTCGGATACCACGGCGGTGGCATTAGCGGCAGCATTAAATGCCGAGGAATGCCATATTTATACCGATGTCGATGGTGTTTACACCACTGACCCGCGCATAGAGCCAAAAGCACGACGTTTGGACAGCATTACTTTTGAAGAAATGCTGGAAATGGCCAGTTTAGGTTCAAAAATATTGCAAATCAGATCCGTTGAATTTGCCGGCAAATATAATGTTGCCTTACGTGTTCTATCATCATTTTCACCAGGGCGTGGCACGCTCATTACTTACG
>DAOVWV010000254.1 GCA_030636485.1 Methyloprofundus sp. | reverse complement strand
CCTTTACGCTTTGTACCACGATACCTTAAATATTATCGTATGCGCAACCAGTTTGACCTGGTTTTACAGTCGGATTATCAGGTCATTAAACCATTATCATGGATTGCCAGGAAAAACCTGTTTATCAATGATGAAGATTTTTGTTTGCGCCCAGCACAAAAGCGTTCCGAACTCTTTGAACTATTGCCTGTTTTATTCAAGGAATGGTTTCAGAAAAGCAAATAACCTCCCATTTGTGAGGCTATGAAAGTATTGCTCATTAGGAGTACAAAAACATGTTTTTGTACTCCCTCTGCTAGCCTGAAGCTATCCCGGCAAATGGTACAGTCTATCCTGACCCTCACTAGACAGATTTGAATTATAGTATGGATCTCCTTTCTCTAACCAATCTTGCCAGTTTTTATAAAATAACTGCCTATCCTGCCCAGAATATTGGGCGAGCATGTCTGGCTGAGCTGTCACAAACTGTGCCCGTGGAACACTGACACATCGCCAACCAGAGTCCAAAGCCCGTAAGCAAAAGTCCAATAGACCATAATACCCCTGATATTGCTCATCCAAACCGTTTAATTGTTGCCATAAGTCACGATGAATGGTGACACAAAAAGGGTGCGGCGCACTGATATTTCTGGTTAATTGTGTAACTGCCATATAACCCGGCTCACTCACTGGAAAACCACGATAGGGAACCATTAAGCGCCCTTCTTTATCGTAGGTAGCCCCGACATAATCAATCAATTTATCATCAGTAACAACACTCCCTGTGGCTAAACCCACATTTTCAATATTTAACCACCCCGCCAGATATAAAGCCTCTTCACTCACCGGCTGATATGCCTGACTGACAATGGCTATATATGCTTTTCCGGTTGCCTGAATAGACTGGTTAACAAACTGGGTATACTCCTCTGCTGGCAAGGCAACGGGTATCGTCAACAGATCAATATCTGCCAGTTTGGGGCAGACAAAGTCTAATTGATAGTTTCCCCGCCACAAAGAGGCTATTTCACCTGCCTTTCCTGCAATGCCACGTCGTTGCATTGCCTCATCCAACGCTTTAACACCTGCCTCAAACGCATAATCTTTAGCGCCACTATCCAATGAAACAGAGCCTTGATATTGCCGCCAGTGATAAAGAACTTTTTGAATATGCCGTACTTGTGGCTGAGTTTCTGCAGCACGCAATATCAAATCATAATCTTGCGAACCATCAAATTCACTGCGTAAACCGCCGAGTTGAGTTATCAGGCTGCGCCGATAACACATTAAATGAAAAATATAATTTCCCGCCAGTAGTGTTTCTGGTGACCATCCCGGCTTGAATAAAAACATATAGCGCTTACCCTTGGGGGAAATCATATCCCTATCGGAGTAAACAATATCCACTTGTGGATCTTTTTGAATTTCTTCAGCGACTAGGTATAAGGCATCCAAAGCCAACCGGTCATCATGATCCAGAAAGAGCAGATAATCCCCTTGCGCTTTTGCTATCGCTAAATTAGTCGCCGCTGAAATACCCTGTGACTGATCATTAAAAATAAGCTGAATTCTAGGGTCTTTACAAACCCCCGATTTTAATAACTGTCGTGTTTCAGGATGAGATGAACCATCATCAACCAGAATGAACTGCCAGTAGGGATAGGCCTGCGCACGAACGGAAGCAATACACTCATAAAGCACCTCAGCCTGAGTATTATAAACAGGCGTGACAATACTTATTTTAGGTGGCGCTTGCCAGTGATAGGCTTTTTGTTGCAAGGTACGCCAACCTTCAAGGCTAGCCAGACTGTTTTTATCTATCCATGTTTGATAGTTCTGGTAATCCTTACTTTTGACCGCCTGATTCCACTCATTAAAACAGTACTGAACTGGAATAACTTCTGGATAAAAGCGTAACCATTGCCATGATGACTCTTTTGTTAAAAAAGCGGCAGGCATGTAATTAAATAACTTTCTTATCGCCCTGTAAATCCATCGCTTTTCACTTATAAAACTCGCTGTATGCATAGCCTAAAGTAACAAAAGCAATGATTGTGTTGTTAAACTGTTCTTTTCTCTCATATTACCTATTAAGTTCAATGTTTGCCTGAATATACTCTTTAGCAACTAATTCTGTCGCTCTGTTATTTTTTAGCTCAATGATGCCAATATAAGGCTGCTACAAATTAATATGCTCCAACTTATCCGGCACAAAGGGCTTAAACCAATCTATCATATCTTGTTTTTGCCTACAAAATACAGAATTATGAATTGAACAAAGAAAAAAGTTGATGCCTGCGCTTTGGAGAAGAAAATTTTCTGTGACGGATAAAAAATGTGTTTATTGAGGTACTGATGATAGAGCCATTGTTTAATAAAAAAGGGCTCCTTAGCTTGATTGCTCCCCTACTGCTAGGATCAACACATGTCACTTATGCTGAAAATTTGATATTTTTCCCATGACAACGCGCCCCTATGCCAGTTATGCAGAGCTTAGAGATACAACCTGCATGCCGTTAGCAGGAATCTCTGTTCAACGTAGGTTCCCGATAAATGCTTGTGCCTACGCTAGCCTGGGTAGACTTCGGGAATGACGACCTTACCCAGTCAAGCTGAGCACAGGCTTTATCTGTATTTACCCGTGAATAATGAGAAGTTACTTAAATTTTATTTTTTTGTCACCCGAAAATACCTGAGCAACTCTCAGAAACTTGACGTCAGCAGGGGCTGTAAAATCACACCCTGCCTGACCTCTGCTTATCAATCAATATGTCGTACGATGATCCTGAAGGATAAAGTCATCTTCGACATCCAGTGCCTCTTCTCTACGCTCTTCAGTCTGTATTTCCAGGCCATCATACCCTCTTAGGGTCTGACTTGAACTGGGGGTAAATACATCTTCATCATAGTAAATACCGGTGAGTTTACGCTTGAACTCATCAGTCACCTTACGTGCATCAAACTTATTGGCAACCACTCGTGGCGTAATAACCACAATCAGCTCATCTTTTATAACCTTTTTACCCTGAACACCAAATAACCAGCCCACATAAGGAATATCCTTTAAAAAAGGAATCCCTGTATTCTCAAAGGTATGTTGCTCATTGATCAATCCTCCTAATACCACACTTTCACCATCAACGACAGTCACCGTAGTCTGTATCTCCCTTTTTAGTATCGTAGGCGAATCAATATTAGACGTTCCTCCAGAAGCTGTTGTTTTTGAAGCGGTATCAACACTCTGATCTATTTCTAAAATGACCATGCCGCTGGCATTTACTCGAGGTTTTACTTTTAAAATAACCCCGGTATCAAGCATTTCAATATTACTGGTTTGGATTGGATTCACTCCACTATTGGTATTGGTTGATTCTGAGGTTCTAATAGGTACCGAATCACCGACTTTAATCGTAGCCTCTTCATTATTTAAGACCATTAATGAAGGTGATGAAAGAACATTAATTTTTTCATCTTTAGCCAGTGCAGTAAATAGTAAACGAATATCAGTACCATTACTTAAAAGTCCATAGGTGAAACCAGCAGACCCAGCCGAAGCTAGGCTTCCCCCAGACCCTAGCCCCAACCCACCAAGACCACTTAAACTTCCAGGCGCACTGTTCTTAAATTTCCACTGTAAACCGTATGATAAATCATCATCTAATTTAACGGCCACAATCGTTGCATCAATCAAGACCTGTAACGGCATCACATCCAGGTGTTTGATAATTTTACTCAGCATACGATATTGCTGCGGCTCAGCCATAACAATCAACGCATTGTTAGGCTCATCAGCAATAATAACCACTCCCTCTAAAGAAACATTTCCTTGACTACGACTGGTGGTGACTGTTGCCGTTTTTTTAGAGCGTAGCTTTTTATTACTAATCTTTGCTGTTTTTTGTCCTGGTGCAATTGAAAGTGATTTAGTTTTAGTCGGTACAATACCACTGATGACCGAAGTCAATGTTGT
>DAOVWV010000265.1 GCA_030636485.1 Methyloprofundus sp. | reverse complement strand
TCACCGGTAATAAAGCGCCCACGAACAAGTGCCTGATGTTCCCAAGTCCATGCTTCTTTCAGTAAGTAGCTCTCATAGCTATTGAGTGGCGATACCAATAAACCTGAATCGCCGCTAGGACGTAGGCGCATGTCAATTTCATAGGCCATCCCTGATAGCATTGGGGTATTCAGCAGGCTGCGTACACGCTGCCCCAGAGTGGCATAAAACTGCGCACTGCTGATTTGTTTGCGCCCGTCTGTTAAGGCATTATTATCCGGGTAATCACAGATAAACACTAAATCCAGATCAGAGCTATAACTCAGCTCTATCCCACCGAGTTTACCAAAGCCCAAAATACCAAAGTGAATATCCTGTGCATCGCTACCTGGTGGTATACCGTATTTTTCAGCCAAAATAGCCCAGGCTATTTTAACGGTTCTCTCTAATATAACTTCGGCAATATAGCTTAAATAATCACTGACCACCATCAACGGGACTGCGCCCATAATATCCGCCGCAGCGACACGTAGTAGATTGATGTGTTTGAACTTGCGTAAGCCAATCATTAACTGCTCAATATCTGCCGGGTCAATATGGGCTAATTGCTCAGTTAATTGCTTTTCTAATGCCGCTTTATCGAGCGGCTCGTAAAGCGAGCGCGTGTCCAGTAACTCATCAAATAAGGAGGGATATTTAGATAAATACTCACTGATCCATGAGCTGGCAGCGGTCAAAGTAATTAACTGCTGTAGCGCACCCTCATTTTCGGCTAATAATGATAAATACACATTCCGCCCTGCCATCTCTTCAAAGAGAGCACATAAACGCTGTAAGGTGGTGTAGGCCGTTTTTTCTTTGGCTAGCGTATCAATGATTTTAGGCATTAACTTATCCAGTGTACGCGCACCTTTAGTCGTTAAATGCTTAATCGCGAACGTTGCCTTAAATTGCTGTAGTTGTTTTAATATCTGTTCCGGTTTTCGGTAGCCCAAATCCGCCAGTTGATTTAAACTGATTTCCTCTTCAGCCTGCCCCATCCATATTTGCTCACTGCTTTGTGGTGGGCTATCTAGTTCCTGTATGGAAAAGACTTCGACAAAAATACTGTCCACCAGTGTGCGTACTTGATCCAGTGCTTCTTTAAAGCGTTCCCAGTCCTGATAGCCTAGCGAGAAAGCCAAGATAGCCTGATCACGTTCAGACTTGGGTAAATCATGTGCCTGCCTATCCTGGAACTCCTGAATATGATTCTCCACCCGGCGCAGAAAACGATAGGCATCGCGTAATTGCGTACTCTCTTCTGCTGAAATCAGCTTCTTTTCACCTAATAACGCGAGAATAGCTTGAATGCGCCGCTCTTGTAACTCAATATCCTGACCGCCACGAATGAGCTGAAATGCCTGGCCGATAAACTCGATTTCACGTATTCCCCCCGGACCGAGCTTAACATTATCCATGCGGTCTTTACGTCGTAGCTCCTGCGTAATTTGCTGTTTCAGCGAACGCAACTCTTCAAACGCGCCATAATCCAGATAGCGGCGATAGACAAATGGCTTAATCATTGCCATAAACTGTTCACCGGCCTGTTTATCCCCGGCAACAGGCCGAGCTTTGACCATTGCGTAACGTTCCCACTCGCGTGCTTGAGTCTGGTAGTAGTTTTCCAGGCCATCAAAAGTCATAATCACCGGCCCGCTATCACCAAAAGGACGCAGACGGATATCGGTTCTAAACACAAAGCCATCGGCAGTGATTTCATCCAGAATCTTAACCAGTTGCCGACAAATGCGGCTAAAAAATTCACCGTAACTGGTTTCTTTGCGGTCTGCCAGAACACCATCCTGTTGGTAGGCAAAAATCAAATCTATATCTGAAGAGTAGTTAAGTTCCCAGGCTCCCAGTTTACCCATGCCTAAAACAACCAGCCCCTGCTCGCTACCGTCCGATAAAACAGGTGTGCCGCGCCGATTGCAGGCTTGTTGATATAAATAATCCAGCGTAAACTGTATGCAACTTTCAGCCAGTGCGCTTAAATCTGCCAGCGTTTCATCCAGATCAGACCAGTCTGCCAGGTCACGCCATGCAATACGCATCATTTGTTGATTACGGAACTGACGCAGGATTTTCATCAACCCTGCGTCATTCTGAATGTCATATGCGTTGAGTTGATCTTTATAGCTATCACGCACATCAGCACTCAATAAATCACCGCTGTTTATTAAATCCAGTAAGGATTTAGGCTGGCGTGTACAGGTTTGGGCGACAAATTCACTGCAACAAAAGACTTTGGGCAACGTTGTGATGACTTGTTGATTTTCTGGTAACTCAAGTGCGAGTCGTTGGAGTGAATCCGTGAAATGCTGGATATGCAGATTTGCAGTATCGTGTAGCTGGGGGGGGATATTATCTAGGGAAAACATAAAGCTCCTTTGAGGTTAAATACTTGACCACTGCATGTATACTTCACGCGGTATTGGTCGTATCAGTCCTCGTAAGAAGTATAGCTTCGTGTACTTGTTGAATTCAAAAACCTCATTCCCGCGCTACGTTGCGCAACACAGAACCAAAACAAGTAGGGTGGGCAGTTTTGCCCACCAATAAAGCTTGACCATGGTGGGCAGAAAAGATTGCCCACCCTACGCGTTATGGCTTGTCCCGTGTTAAATATATAGCCGATTTTTGAATACTTTCACAGCCTCAGAGCGTGGAAACTAGGTTCATTCCGGCATGTATATGATAAACGCAAGAACCGATAATTTCCCTCTTACCCTTCAGAAGACTTACTTCTACGTGGCTTTCTACGCGGCTTCTTATCCGTTTTTTCGCCACTTCTACGCGAATCTTTTTGTTGTCTAGGCACTTCACCTTCTTTAACCGGCGCAATACTTAATTTTTGCCCAGCAACACGTGTCCCTTGCAAGCCTTTAAAAACCTCATCAGGCATACCCTTAGGTAAGTCAACAATACTAAAATCCGCATGCATATCAATCTGGCCGATTTCTTTACCATTCAGTCCCGCTTCATTGGCAATCGCGCCAACAATATTGCCTGGTTTTGCACCATGATCTTTACCTACCTCAATGCGGTAACGCTGCATACTGCCTTGTAGTGCCGCTCCACCTTTACGCTTAACAGCGTCTCTATCACGATCACGACCGCGCTCAGAACGCTCTCTGGTTTTTGTTTTTGCAGGCTTTTTCAATAATAAAGGCTCATCTCCCTGTACCAGCTTGGCTAAAGCAGCGGCAATCTCATGTGCCGGAATATCATGCTCTGTCTCGTATTGCTCGATGATCTTCTGGTAAAACTCTAATTCTTCAGTCGCCAGCGTATCGGTGATCTGTTGTTTAAAGCGATCAACACGTTTGTCATTAATCACTTCTGTCGATGGCATTTCCATCAATTCGATACGCTGTTTAGTGGCACGCTCTATCGCACTCAACATACGCTTTTCGCGTGGCGCAACAAATAAAATCGCATCTCCTGTTCTACCAGCACGCCCGGTACGCCCAATACGATGGACATAGGCTTCAGTATCGTAAGGAATATCATAGTTAATGACATGACTGATACGTTGCACATCCAGGCCACGTGCAGCCACATCTGTAGCAACCAAAATATCCAGCTGGCCATTTTTTAATCTAGCAATGGTTTTCTCACGCTGATTCTGCGCTAAATCACCATTAATTGCTGCGGCAGAAAATCCACGCGCCTCCAGTTTTTCGGCCAGTTCAATGGTTGAGTTTTTAGTGCGCACAAAAATAATCATGCCATCAAAAGTCTCAGCTTCTAATAT
>DAOVWV010000285.1 GCA_030636485.1 Methyloprofundus sp. | reverse complement strand
GTGCCATAGTGTTATGTTAATAGTGTTTTTTGGACTATACCGTGTAGGGTGGACAATCTTTTCTGCCCACCGTGGTCAGTTTTAATGGTGGGCAAAAAAACTGCCCACCCTACTTGTTTTTGTTCCGTGTTAAGTTGGTAGCCGTTTTTTGCTATCATTTTAAGATAGGTGTGAGAACTTTTTGTTCTGTTGCTTCTGACATCTGTATTGCCGTCTGTAATGCATAAACCATACTACCCACGTCAGCTTTACCCGTTCCTGCGAGATCCAGCGCGGTGCCATGATCAACGGAGGTACGTATAATGGGTAAACCTAAGGTAATATTAACCGCTTTACCGAAGCCCTTGTATTTTAAAACCGGTAAACCCTGATCATGATACATGGCTAATACCGCATCAGCATTGCTCAGGTATTTTTCAGTAAACACGGTATCGGCAGGAAGAGGTCCTTGTAAATTGATACCTTGACGGCGACATTGCTCTAAGACAGGTTCAATAATCTCAATTTCCTCACGCCCAAGATGTCCGCCTTCTCCGGCGTGGGGGTTAAGCCCACAAACCAGTATTTGCGGTTGCTGCAACCCAAAGTGCTGACGTAAATCCGTGTCTAATAAATGAATTACGCTGCTCAATGTTTCAGGCGTAATGGCCTTACTTACCTCGGTTAATGGCAGGTGAGTGGTGACCAGGGCAACACGCAAACCTTCGGTTGCCAGCATCATGACAGGGTGTCCACCTGTTATGGCGGCAATATATTCCGTATGTCCGGTAAATGCGATTCCCGCCTCATTGATGATGCCTTTGTGCACGGGGCCGGTTAGCATCGCGGAAAATAAACCGGAAAGGCAGCCCCTTGTGGCCATTTCAATGGTTTGTACCACATAGTGGCTATTATCTTTGTTTAGCTTTCCACATTCAGCGCTCTTATTTAAATGGCAGGGTAAAACGCTTAGTGTGCCGGCGGTATGTTGTGTCACTGCTGCCTGGCTATTAAAGAGTGTAATGTTAATGGCCAAATTCAGTTGTTTTGCCCGTTGTTTAAGTAACTCGGGGTCTGCAATAACCACCAGTTCACAATCCAGGTTTTGTTGAGCGAGTTGCAGGCATAAATCAGGGCCTATGCCAGAGGGTTCACCAGGGGTGATCGCAATGCGGGGAAGTGTTTTTGTCACGATTTAATATTTAATAATTAAAAGCGGCATTTTATCATTAAAAAGTTATTATCTGAGTTTTTCTGGAGAAGGACCTTGGAACAGCGCTCTGCGCTCTGGTGCAGAACCTCGGCCTCTAATGTTTAGGTATATTGAGTATTCCCCCTGTGTTAGTATTGATTTAAGGCCGAGCAAAGGCCTTGAACTCATTATTTTTACAATCAAATATTTTCAGTTGTTAATTTTCTGTTCTCTAAGCGATAAGGTTTGTTATTGCTAATAAAGGAGCTTTATTATGAGTAAATTCTATTCTGAGTGTTGGTACCGTATTCAAAGGGCTATTTGTGAGGCATGGGCCCTGATTTTGGTTAATGTATTCTTTCTGGTTTATTGGGCTTATCAATGTTATATAGCGGATGAGAAAGGTGAGAAAATTGAACATTTGTATTTTCTAGCCTGTTTTGTCATATTAATACTTATAACACGCTTTATTCGTCTGTTTAGTAGGCCGGGATCAGAAAAAGACCGTCCATTGGCTCCACTCTTTCGCTATTCATATGGATTTATGTTTCTTGCCCTGCTGTTGTCAATGGGGCCCTTTATCCACTCTGGAGAAAAAAATTATCGGCTATACCATGCACCTATAGGGCTGGTGCTGGGGTGTAGTATTGATACAGATATTACGCAAGATCTGAAATGTTTCCCAGCTGAAAAAAGTGCGGGAGCAGGGCAGGGTTCTACGGGTAAAAAATTATTGAATAGCACGAGTGCTGTTGCTGAGCTTCAAAACAGTATTGTTGAGTTTGAAGAAAAAAAGAAAGAGTTTAGTGTTGTACAGACGATGAATTCTGTTGATAAAGAAACATTAAAAAATGCGGGAAATGCCTTGCTAGAAGCAGAAAAAAATCTTTATCACGTGGTTAACAGGTTTCAAGGGTCTTCAGAAGCTAACTTGCAATGGCTGTTTAATATAGGCGGAAGAGTGGTCTGTGGTAAATACCGTTTGGATACCTGTGAAATTACAGGTGGCTTGGTCGTGCCTTTGTATTTTGTTGTTTTGGCACTGCTTGGTGGAGCCATTAGTCTGACCCGCAGGGTACCTGAATACCAAAAGCGTTCTGCAGAAAATTATCAGGGGACTGTCAATGCCAAAGAATCATTTATGAGCTATGAACAGGTTCGGGAAAGCCTTGCCTTTCAGATTATTCAGTTTATTTCTGCGCCTCTGATAGCGATAGTCGCGTATCACCTTATTGAGCCGACTGAACAGGCTGGGGTGGTTGTCCTGGGGTTTATCGCCGGGTTTTCTTCCGAGGTTATTCTAAAGATTATTAGGCTGCTGACAAACAAGCTGACACCGGAAAAAGTGGATCCAGATACTCCAAAAGGTTCCATTGCAGGCCAGGTGACTAGAAATGGTGCGGGAATGGCGGGTGCTAAAGTGACTTTGGTGGGTTATAAACACCCAGCGGTTGAGACCAATGAAAAAGGGCATTTTCTGATAAAAAATACACCGGTGGGTGAGGGAGTTGTTGAAGTGTCTGATAATAAGAGTTCAAAACTGACTAAGGTCACTATTGAGCAAGGTGAGGCATCACAGTGTCCCGATACGATTATATTTCCTTGATAAAAAGATCAGTCAGGTTGGTTTTTGCTACCGGTTCCAATAATGACTATGCTGCTCTCTATAAGGCTCAATATCTATCTTGCCATTGATAAATTTAACCGTAATGGCACCGGTACGCCCAGTCACAAAATACTTTGCAGCTAATTGCTTGTAACGCGCCAGAACCTCAGCATGGGGAAACATAAACCGGTTAGGCGTATCGGCGGGTATTAAAATAATATCCGGCTTAACGGCATCCAAAAAAGCCTGTGTTGAAGAAGTCTTGCTGCCGTGGTGAGGGGCAATCAGCAGGTCTGCCTTGAGCTGTTCAGGCACATGTTGAATTAAATAATTTTCTGCTGCCGCTTCTATATCCCCGCTGAGGAGAATGCTGCCCTGTTGAGTGTTAATTTTCAGTACACAAGAGTTATCATTTTCATTATTAAAGGCTTGCTCAGGGGGAGAGAGTATATAAAAATCGACCTGATCCCAATGCCAGCTATTGCCAGCAGTGCAAGCAATGGCGTGGTAGGTGGATAATTGCAGCGGCACACTGCTCATCACCTGTTGAGTCGGGATAGCCTTCAATACCGACTCGGCACCGCCTATATGATCATTATCCGCATGGCTAATGATCAGTTTATCTAGGTGGGTAATATTCCGGGTATGTAAAAAAGGCACGACAACATTCTGCCCCATATCAAATTTTTCAGAAAATCGGGCGCCGGTATCAAACACCAAGGCGTGTTCAGCTGTTTCCAGTACGACGGACAACCCTTGGCC
>DAOVWV010000008.1 GCA_030636485.1 Methyloprofundus sp. | reverse complement strand
TGAGTTTGATGCGGCGGCTTCATTGCAGCCTGTTGCAACACGGTTAGCCGAATTACTAGGCAAGCCGGTGCGCTTACAACAAGACTGGATTGATGGAATAGAGCTTAACCCAGGTGAAGTGGTGTTATGCGAAAACGTGCGTTTTAATGTAGGCGAGAAGAAAAATAGCCCTGAGTTAGGCCAAAAAATGGCCGCTTTATGTGATATTTTTGTCATGGATGCCTTTGGTACTGCACACAGAGCGCAAGCATCGACACATAGCGTTATAGAGCATGCAAAAATAGCCTGTGCCGGGCCACTATTGACGGCAGAGCTAGAGGCTTTAGGGAAGTCTTTAAACAAGCCTGAAAGCCCAGTGGTTGCCATTGTTGGTGGCTCTAAAGTGTCGACTAAACTGACCGTGTTAAAAACCTTGTCTGACAAAGTGGATCAATTGATTGTGGGTGGCGGTATTGCCAATACCTTTATTGCCGCTGCTGGCTATTCCGTTGGTAAATCGCTATATGAAGCTGATTTACTCGACGATGCAAAAGCACTGATGGCCGCTGCAAAAGCGAATGATTCTGAAATTCCAGTACCGGTCGATGTGGTGTGTGCAAAAGAATTTTCTGATACTGCGCAAGCGACGGTTAAAAAAGTCAGCGAGATTGCCGATGACGATATGGTGCTGGATATAGGCCCGGAAACTGCGCGGCAATATGCCGCTATTTTAGCTTCAGCCAAGACAATTGTCTGGAATGGCCCTGTAGGGGTTTTTGAAATTGATCAATTTGCCGAAGGAACCAAAGCACTGGCAGTGGCAATCGCAGAGAGTGCCGCTTTTTCTATTGCAGGGGGCGGAGATACTTTAGCAGCGATTGATAAATATGGGATTAAAGATAAAGTGTCCTATACATCAACGGGCGGCGGTGCCTTTTTAGAATTTTTGGAAGGTAAAGAGTTACCGGCTATCGTGGCACTTGAAGCGAAAAGTTAAAAGTATATCTTTAGCACGCTTAGGAGCGAGGGTATGATTGAATTCTCGCTCCTAAGTGCATCAAGCAGAGCCGTTGCGGGTTTATAAGTATACAGTCACTCGAGTATTTTTATGGCACTCGGGTGTTTAAGCAGCATAGAAAAACCATTCTTGTATTTATGTACCCAACCCCTGACTTCTACTTTTTTCCCTTTCAATAAGCTTAGATTAGCAAAATATTGATGATGTTCTTTTTTGATGCGTACATCAAAATGACCAGACAATTTTAGATAACTGCTTTTGCGGGTGTTTTTAATGCCGATAATCCGGCCTACTATCCGTTGCCAACCCTGTTTGTTGCTCTTATTGAGTTCGCCTGTCAGTTTGGTTTGATAATCAGGATACCTCCAGATACCTATATTCTCAGCTTCAGCGGCTTGTTCGGCGGCATGTAATTGAGTCACATATTTTAAATTAGGTGGGAAAACATTGGTGCTGGCAAATCCCCTGCGAACTAATTCATAATTAATATGTACATCTTGCTGGGTAAATATATGTGCTAAATGGCGCTTATATTTATCGCGTTTTTCATGATCAAATTCCAGTCTGACTTTTGTCCCTAATAGTTGTTGAGTCAGCCATTTTGTAGCACTATCTCCACCTGCCTGTGCTGCCTGGCCTGAATGTTCTATTTCAGGGGTATTGATGCCCAGTAGGCGTATTTTTCGTCCATCACTTAGGCGTATTGTATCGCCATCATAAACCTTTTTGACTCGGTGATAGCTAAAACTCCTGGTTAGCTTTAAGGGTGTGGCATTCGCCTGTTTTTTATCAGAATAATGGCGATGTCCTTGTGCATCTATCCATTGATATACCTCTGCTGCATGTATAAATCCATTGAAAAACAATAGTATAAAACCAATAATTCTATAAGGCATTGTATTTGAAGTTTTCTGCTGATTTTGAAAAAACGTAGAGGTGCTCTATTAAACAGATTTTTAAAACCTTTGTTGATGGTATACTCTATCGCTGATAAGTCAATTACCTTAACATAGCAAGAGGAAACCATGAGTGCTTTTAATACCGCAAATTTTTTTGATAAATGTCAGTCACAGCTGAATTCATGCGTATATTATCAAAAACTACAGGCACTGCCCAAAAAACAGCGCTGGCTTGTATTAGCTGCCCTTTTTTTAGTCTCCCAGATTGTTGTCTTTGGTAGTTTATACCTGTTTTTTGGTGAAGTCGCAGCGATTGGTCTGCTGGCCAGTATTTTAGCAGGTTTAGCAACTGGGTTAGGTGCTTTGCCCGCTGCTTTCTTTAAACAGGTATCAAATAATGTCTTCAATGGTTTGTTGGGTGGAGCGGCGGGGGTTATGCTGGCAGCAACCTCTTTTTCTTTACTGCTGCCTGGCATTGAATATGGTAATGAGCTATGGCCCGATAAAGGCTTGTGGGTTGTTGCGGCAGGTATGTTATTCGGCGCCTTATTTCTGCATTTAGCGGATCATAAATTACCTCATATTCATTTTAATGGAGATCTAGGTAGCCATTCTGAATCCTTACAAAAAATATGGCTGTTTATATTTGCCATTACCATTCATAACTTTCCTGAAGGATTATCGGTAGGTGTTAGTTTTGGTAGTGGAGATATGCACAAAGGCATTGTTTTAGCTATCGCAATTGCTTTACAGAATATCCCGGAAGGCCTGGCTGTTGCTCTTCCATTAGTTGCTCTAGGTTATAACAAGTGGAGAGCGGTCGGTATTGCAACCTTAACAGGGCTAGTAGAGCCAGTTGGTGGCCTGCTGGGTATTACAATGGTCTCGGTTTTTTCTGCCATTTTACCGTTTGCCATGGGATTTGCGGCGGGTGCGATGTTATTTGTGATTTCTGAAGAAATTATTCCTGAGACTCACTCGCAAGGGCGCTCTCGTTATGCAACTTTTGCCTTGATGATCGGGTTTATTATTATGATGGCGCTGGAAAGTTTGCTAGGTTAAGGTGCATTTTTACAAATGATTTCGATTATTCAACGGGTTAACCATGCGCAGGTTTGTATCGCAGATCAAAATGTGGGAAAAATTGAGCGTGGCATCATGGCATTAGTCGCGATTGAAAAACTGGATAGCGAAAAAAATGCCCAGCGTTTATTTGAGCGAATTTTAAATTATCGAATATTCCCTGATACCGAAGGGCGCATGAACCTGAGTTTAAAAAGTATCCAGGGGGGCTTATTGCTAGTGCCCCAATTTACCTTGGCAGCCGATACCAACTCTGGTAACCGCCCCAGTTTTACACCCGCTGCCTCACCAGAAAAAGGTGAGGCATTATTTAATTATTTTGTCAGTTATGCAAAAGATAACTATGCTTATATTGAAACAGGGAAATTTGGTGCAGATATGCAGGTATCATTGCTTAATGATGGCCCAGTGACCTTTACCCTTAAGGTGTAAAGAGCAGGGGCTCAATAATGGCTCATGTTATTGCAATATTTTAAAGAAAACCCATATGAATTTATTTTTACTCGAAGGTCTGGCACTGTGTTTATATTTTGCTAGCAGTATGACGTTAATCAAAGATATTAAAGAGAATCAGTTTAAAAAGCTGGCTTTAATATTAGGCTGGCTAGCAGCACTGACGCATCTACTATCGCTTTCAGTTAATGCCTGGCAGCAGCAGGGAATTGCGTTTAGTTTTTTTCATACAGCCTCTATTATTTCCTTAATTATTGCTTTCTTGCTGCTTATTGCATCTTTTTCCAAACCTGTCGAAAAACTGGGTATAGCGCTTTTCCCCATTGCTGCACTGTTGTTAGTGCTAGACGTGCTTTATCCCAGCCCTGTACAAAGTACACAGGATTATTCATTGGCAATGAATATGCATATTCTTAGTTCAATTATTGCCTTTAGCCTGCTGACCATTGCGGCTTTTCAGGCCATGTTGCTCGCGCTACAAAATAATCTATTGAAAAATCATAAGTTAGGCAGGTTAATGCTTGCCTTTCCCCCGTTGCAGGCAATGGAGGCGCTGTTATTTCAAATGATTAGCACAGGGCTGTTGTTTTTAAGTGTTTCCTTGTTGAGTGGCTTTATTTTTATTGAAGATTTATTTGCCCAGCATCTGGTACATAAAACCATCCTATCGATAGTTGCCTGGTTTATATTCAGTAGTTTATTGATTGGTAGAAAACGTTATGGCTGGCGAGGAAAAACGGCGATACGCTGGACTTTATATGGCTTTTTGTCGTTACTATTAGCTTATTTCGGTAGCAAGCTGGTTTTAGAGGTGATTTTAGATAAAGTCTAGATAGGGCGCGCAAAAATACCCGAAAGTAGGGCGTAGCATTTTGGCGTATAAAATAAATATTTACTTAATTCAAAGCGGAGAGAAAAATGGATTCTAATATGACAAATGAGGACTCTAAAGGCATGCGGGGAATCGTCTCAGTTATGGGGCTGGTTGTGGTTATTATAGGTATGGTGGCGAGTGTGCAGGCAGGTGACTCATTGCTGCCCGCTGCGATGATAATATTAGGCACGATCATCATTCTGGTCGCTGAAAAGACCAAGCTTGATGAACGGTAATGGAGTTCTGATTAAAACTGAACCAAAACCTGGTAACGTAGGGTTTTGCTGCTTTCAGCCGGAATGGTTATTTGCCATTCAGCAGTACCAGAAGCCGCTTTCTGGTGTGGGTGATTTTCTTTAATTATCTTCCACTCCCCAGGAACAGGCTCTCGAACCGTCACTGTCACCGCTTCGGGTTTAGCATTTTTTAATTCAATTTCAAAGCTACTTTCATAGGCGACATTATAAGGTTTGTTATGCCGTACCTTATTAAAATTTGTTTGTTTTTTATTGGCGGTGACATCAAATGCATCGCCAAGTTTTAAGCGAATATCTTCATTTTTTGGCGTATGATCAATGCTGTCTTCGCCGACAAATTGCGCGTTACCCTTGGAGTCATTTTTATAGACGCGCACGATACCTTTAGGTATAGGCATTCCTAAATTAGCCTGCTCGGTATTTTTGAACTCAACAAATACGCCCACTTTTATTTTTTGACCCAGCTGACCATAGCTACTACGATAGTAATAATCCTTGCCCAGAAATAATAACTGTTTGCTGACGGGAACGGCAGTCGCAGAGAGCAGGGCGACTTGTTTGGTTTGTTTATCAGCGAGATCGGTGGGGTGAGCAAGGGTATAAAGGTGATACTCAAATAGGCTTTCTTCCGCCATACCACCCTCCATATCTGCAACTGCACTTCTAACCATCTTCCTTTCAGGATGCCTTAATAATTGAGGGCGAATCTGATTAACATCACCGGCCACCAGTTGCAGTCTGGCTTGATTATAGCGGGTGCCACTCTGGTTTGTCAGGGTGACCCAGCCGGTTAAATCTAAATGGCTATCATCACTGCTTAATTCAGCGACATAATCGGCCTTCCATGAAAGGCCGCCGGTGAGGTAACCTAATTCAATGGTTTGTGCTTTATTTGATGAGCTAGTGAGCTGTGTGACTAATGTGGGTTGGTCGCGTAAATTATCAGGGATACTGGCAAAAATATAGTCTCCCTGTGGGTTGGTCATGATTTTATTACCCACTTTAAGTGTCACCCCTCCATGAGTACTGAGTACCGTCGCCGTCTTAATGGTTTGCTTGCCTGTTGCCGGGTTGGTTCTGGCAAGTTGCACTTGTTTTCCGGTATGTTTTTCGAGCAGCTTCTGTGGTGTCAGTAAATCAAAGTCAAAATTTTGTTCAATGACATTTAATTTTATTGTTGGATCCAGGCTACGCAGCAGGGCTGTTTCAGGGCGCATTTTTGCACTGACACCACGAAAGGCAAGATGGTTAAGCCCTTTTTTTAAATTGATCTTACGCTGATC
This sequence comes from Methyloprofundus sp., assembly GCA_030636485.1. Taxonomy (GTDB): domain Bacteria; phylum Pseudomonadota; class Gammaproteobacteria; order Methylococcales; family Methylomonadaceae; genus Methyloprofundus. The sequence goes on along the minus strand of DAOVWV010000008.1, from coordinate 8,240 downwards.
TTTTATCAGTGCCAGGTTTTCGTTATAAATTGTCACAGCAACAGAGGTTTGATCATCCAGTGTTGTACGTTGTTCATTATTTCCGGCACTTGCTGGCGCGGCAGGTATTATAGGAAGAATGATAATGCCGAGTAGGGGACTTAGTAATTTCATGTTGGTTTCCTTGTAATGAATTGATATATTTCACTGGATTGATTTACCCATAAGCAAGAAGTTAATCAAACATAGCCGCACTTTTGGTCTTGTTATCATTTAATCCACGGGCACTATCCAGGCCCTGTGCTTTAAGAAAATTTGCTCCGCTAAGATTGGCATTGCTGAAGTTGGATTCAGCCATTTTAGCAGCGCTAAAATCAACATGGCTCACATTGGCATCAGTAAAATTAGCGGCAGCTAACTCAGCTGAAAGTAGGATGGCATTATTTAGGTTTGCCCCTGTTAAATTTGCAAAACGCATCGTTGCACGCCCTAAATCAGCATTCTGCATATTGGCATTGGTTAAATTCACCTTATTCAGGCTAACGCGCATTAAGCCCATAGGCTGATTTTTCATATCAGCTCCCCAGCGTACATTGGATAAATTGGCATTGCTCATATTGGAGTGATCCAGATTGGCAATAACCCGGCTATCGCTAAAGTTAACATTGCTTAGATCAGAGCGCATCATACTGACACCAAAAATGCTGACTTTGGAAAGGTTGGCTCCCGATAAATTAACGCCGACCATCACGGTTAAATCCAGAACCAGACCCGATAAATTACTTTTGCTTAAATTGGCACCGCGTAAATCTGCCCCCCATAAATCGGCATTGCGGAAGTCCAGTTGAGATAAATCAACCCCTTTTAAGTCTTTGCGTCTTAGGTTTGCAGGGCTGGCTTTACTTGCATCTTTTAGTAGCTGGATAACTTCGCTACGGCTTAAATCAGCGGCGGATACTGTATTTCCTGCAATGCTGAATAAGATAAGTGTTAGTGCGAGTGTCAGTTTTTTTTTATATTTCATCGGAAAGGCACCTGTTTATATTGGGGTTGTGTGGAGTGGATTCCCGCTAAAAGACTGTGGGAATGACGGCGTGTTGTTTGCCCCGTGTTAGCTGGTAGCTGCCTGGTTTAAACAGTCGTTTGGCCTATTTTCTCACCCAGTTGCACTGTCTTGCCTGGCTGCATTGCTGTTTCCCAGTTCATCACATCATTGCCATAAAGTACAATAATTGTTGATCCCATATTAAAGCGGCCCATTTCTTCGCCGCGCTTTAATTGCGGTGCATTATCAGTATATTGCCAGCTCTGTACTTCTTTAGCAGAAGGAGGCGTGACTTCGCCATGCCATACGGTTTCGATACTGGCGACAAAAATTGCACCAACCAATACCAGAGCCATAGGGCCAATTTCAGTATCAAAAATAGCCACGACCCGCTCATTTCTGGCGAATAGTCGGGGGACTGAGTTTGCAGTGGCCGCATTGACACTAAACAAACGTCCCGGTACATGGATCATTTCTTTTAATATGCCGTCTAATGGCATATGTAGACGGTGATAATCTTTGGGGGATAAATAAATCGTGGTGAATTTACCATTTTTAAAAGGCGCGGCACGTTGTTCATCGCCACCTAATAAATCGGTGGCCGTATAGCTTTTACCTTTTGCCTGAATAATATTGCCCTCGGTAATATCGCCAGCCTGACTGACTGCACCATCTGCGGGAGATGCAATATTGCCAGCGTTATTGGCAGTCGTACGGGCTCCCGCTTTTAATTCACGGGTAAAAAACTGGTTAAAGCTAGGGTAACTATTAATGTCAGGGTCTTTTGCTTCATCCATATTGACACCATAAAATCTGGCAATCTGCTTGATAAACAGGTTTTTCCAGGCTTTGTTTTCACTATGGGTCAGTTGACGCATTAATCTTGATAAGGGATGATGCGGCAAAATATACTGGGGCAGGGTAGTTAGGCTTTCTTTAAAGGTCATGATTAGGACTTTGAATTAAGTAAGGGACATGACTGGGGGGGAGGGCAGGTTAATGAGGTCAGCTGGAATACGCGTAGCTTCCTCTCCCTAGTCGACAGAGTTTAATGAAGTGACCTTATTACTACGGCAATTGCACCAACTCAGGTGCTACCCAGCCAGGCTTGCGATGTTCCACAATCACGGAAGTATAGACCCCGCCACGGACATTAAAATCCGCACGGACACGCATAAAATTGGGCTGTGTAACGGCAACAATATCATTCAGGATTTCATTGGTCACTGCTTCATGAAAAGCGCCGCGGTCGCGAAAAGTCCATAAATAAAGCTTTAGGGCTTTTAATTCGACACACAGCTTATCGGGCACATATTCAATGGTGATTTTAGCAAAATCAGGTTGTCCTGTTAAAGGGCAGACACAGGTGAACTCGGGGGTGTCGATACGAATGGTGAAGTCACGGCCGGGTTGTGGATTATCGAATGTCTGTAAATCTTTGCTGGGCTGGGTTGCCATAATGTTTTGTACTTTAAGTATGATTTAGCCTATTACATTAAGTATAATGGCTGATTTTAATTAAACGGACATTTTACCAGTAATGAAGCTGGAAAAAATTAAACTTTCAGGTTTTAAATCATTTGCCGATGCGACAACGATTCCCATTCGCGGGAATCTAATCAGTGTTGTCGGCCCCAATGGTTGTGGAAAATCAAATATTATCGATGCGGTACGCTGGGTCATGGGGGAGAGTTCCGCCAAACACTTGCGTGGCGGAAGCATGGCGGATGTTATCTTTAATGGTTCGGCTGGGCGCAAGCCTGTCAGCACGGCTTCAGTCGAGTTGATATTTGATAACTCCGAGGGCAGGGCAGGGGGTGAGTTTGCCAAATATAATACCATTGCGATTAAACGCCAGATCAGCAGGGATGGCCAGTCCATCTATATGTTCAATGGCACGAAATGCCGGCGCAAAGATATTACCGATTTGTTTTTAGGCACGGGGCTGGGTGCGCGTAGCTACGCGATTATAGAGCAGGGCACCATCTCCCGGGTGGTGGAAGCGAAACCTGATGAATTACGTATTCATATAGAAGAAGCGGCAGGCGTTACCAAATATAAAGAACGGCGCAATGAAACAGCAATGCGCATGCGCCATACCCGCGAGAATCTGGAACGTCTGGATGACCTGCGTGAAGAGGTTGAAAAACAGCTTAATCATTTAAAAAAGCAATCTGAAAAAGCGCAAAAATATACCACGCTAAAAACTCAGGAACGTCAGTATAAGTTAGAGTTCTTGGCAATGCGCTGGCGCGCCTATAATCGCACCTCTGTACAACTGGAAGTTAAGTTACAGGATGCAGCATCCGCTCATAATCAACTGTTTATGGAGCGTAAAGAGCTGGAGCAGGCGCTGGAGCAAAAACGGGCTGAACATAAAGCGCAGCAACAGACAGTTGATAAACGGCAGGGGGAATATTACCATGTGGTTGCCGAAGTCAGCCGGCTAGATCAGATTATCAAGCATAATGAACAGTCGCATGAAGAGACAGAATTAGAGTTAGTCAGGCTGCGTGAACAGGCAGAACATTTAAAGGCAACAGTTGATGAAGACATGTTGCAACTGGAAGAGATCAAAGAAGATTTACTCGAAACCGAAGAGTCTCTGCTGGTTGCTCAGCAAATAGAAGAAGAGTTATTGGAGATTCAGCATCATGCACAGGGGCAACGTCTTGCCTGGCAGCAGGAGTGGGAGGCGTATAAAAATCAATATGCCAGTTACCGCGAGCAGGCAGAAGTCAAGCGTATGCAGATCGCGCAATTGGAAAACCAGACGTTTCAAATGCAAAGCCGCTTGCAACGATTGCAGGGCGAATATGACGAATTAAATGAAACAGGTCTGCAAGAAGACATTGAAATGCTGGATCAGGCCATCAGCCTGCTTGAGCAGCAGCGGGATAATGTGCAGCTTGAACTGGACGCGGTGCATTTATCCATTACCGAATTACGTCAGCAAATTAAACAGTATCATGACACTTTACATCGTGATCGTTCCGAATGGCAAACGATTAAAGGTAAAGTGACTTCACTGGAGATGCTGCAACAACATGCGATGGGTAAGGATAACCAGAAATTATCCCACTGGCTGGATAGAATGGCGCTGACTGATAACCAGCGTTTGGCAGAATTCATTGATGTAGAGTCAGGCTGGGATGGTGCGGTAGAAACTGTTTTAGGCACTTATTTGGAAGCGGTGTGTATTGAGAGCGCGGATCAGTTGATTGATGAATTATCTTCGCTCAGTGATGAGTCATTAACCTTGTTTGAAACCCATCACCCACAGCAAGAAGAACCAGTCCCCGGCTTAACCCGGCTGATTGATAAAATTAACACGCCATGGAATTTACATGGCCTATTAACCGGTATCTATTGTGCGGATAGTGTGGAACAGGCTAGGCAATTAGCGGGCAAGTTAAAACCTTATGAATCGGTCATTACCACGCAAGGCACCTGGATGGGCTATGGTTGGGTCAAGGTCAGTCGTGATAATGATGCAAAGACGGGCGTTTTGCAAAGAGAAAAGGAATTGCGCTTATTAAAAGAAGAGCAGATTGAATTGCAGGCGCGTGTTGTGGTGACCGAAGAGCAATTGGAAACAGCGGAGGAGTTTCTCAAGAACAGTGAAGCACAGCGTGAAGATTGCCAGGAAAAATATAAACGGGTCAGTCATGAGCTGGCTATGAAGAATGCCGAATTCAGCGCACATTCAGCGCGTGTAGAACAGCAACAGCAACGCTTAACCCAGGTCATCAATGAAATGGCGGATATTAACAGTGAACTCCTGGATAATACCGAAACGCGTGAAGAAGCGGCGATGATTAAAGAGCTGGCTGAAGAGGCGATGGAGGCCTTGGAAGAGACCAAATTACAATTAGAGCAAAATAGCGACACTCTGCAAACACAAAGTGAGCACAGTGATAAACAGGTGAATGAAGGCCGGCAACAGATCCATGCTTTGCAGGCAAAAATTTCCAGCTTAAAATCTTCGGATACCTTAACCGCTAAACAGGTTGAGCGCCTACAGCAACAATATCAACAGGCGCAGGAACGTATCGCAGAGCTGGACAGGAAACTGCATCAGACTTTAGAACCAATGGATGATGAACGTTTTCAACTGGAAACCTTGCGGCAGGATAAAGATAAACTGGATCTGGGTTTAAAGCAGGTACGTGAACAGCAAGCAGTATTAGAAACAGAAATCACTCAGTCTGCCGAGCAGTTTACCTTGGTGCAGCAGCACCTGGAAGAGAAAAAGGAATTACTCAATAGTATACGTTTGGAGCAGCAGGAGAGCCAAGTGCGCCAGCAAACGGTCACGGAACAGCTGCAAGAGCTGGAGGCTGATGCCGAACAAATCATGCAAACCATAGTGGCTGATGCGGATGAGTCATCCTGGAAGATGAAAGTGGACGACTTAAGCCGTCAGATAGAACGTTTAGGCACGATTAACCTGACGGCAATAGAAGAATTTAAAGCGCAATCCGAGCGTATGAACTTTCTTAATGAACAAAATGCAGATTTATTAGAGGCGCTGGAAATTCTGGAACAGGCGATTGCTAAAATAGATGAAGAAAGTCGGCAACGCTTTAAGCAAACCTTTGATAAAATAAATAGCGGTTTACAGGAAAAATTTCCTAAGCTTTTTGGCGGCGGGAAAGCCTATTTATCACTCACGGATGATGATTTACTGGAAACCGGGGTCAATATCATTGCCCAGCCGCCGGGTAAACGGAATAGTTCCATTCATTTATTATCGGGTGGTGAAAAAGCCTTAACGGCAGTGGCATTGGTTTTTTCCATTTTTGACCTTAATCCGGCACCTTTTTGTTTGCTGGATGAAGTTGATGCGCCATTGGATGAGGCGAATGTCAGACGTTTTTCAGAAATGGTTGAAGAAATGTCTGCAAACGTACAATTTCTGTATATTTCACATAATAAAGTGACAATGGAAATAGCACAACAGTTAGCGGGTGTTACCATGAAGGAGCCGGGTGTTTCACGTATGGTAGCGGTAGATATTCAAGAAGCAGTAGCAATGGCAGAGAGTTAAAATGGATAAAGATTTATTAAGAGTGGTTATTCTTGCGGTGGGAGCCGTGCTTATTTTGGGTATGATTGTTTGGGGGATCTTGAGCAATCGGTCAAAGCGTAAAAAAATCAATTTTTACGATAATAAGGATCCTCTGGATAATATAGACCCTAAGCTGGTTATGCATACTGAAGATGATGATTTTGATATTGTGCCTATCAGTACTCAGGAGAATGATGAGTATCAGGTGACAACACGGGTGAACCCTGATTATCAGCAAGTCATGCATGATTTGGTGGGAGAGCCGTCTGCTGATAAGGACGAAATTTTATTGAACCCTGGGTATAGTGGTGAAGATGAACAGGATAATGAAGATTTGGGATTGGGTTTAGACCTTGGTTTGGCACTTGCTCAAGAGTCTGTAGCTGAGCAAGTAAGGGAAGAAATAACGGAGACTGGCGCAGTAAAAAAACATCTCCCGGTACTGTTACAGTTAAGTATTGTTGCTCAAACTGGACACCGTTTTACAGGCACTCAGATAAAGGATGCCTGTGAACGGCTGGGTCTGGTTTATGGCAATGTTCAGGTATTTGAGCGTTTGGATCTTCTGGGGCGTGTTGATTATGCGGTCGCCAGTATGCTGGATCCTGGCACTTTTCCTGAAGATGATTGGGAAGCTTATCAATGCTCTGGCATTACTTTCTTTATGCAGGCAAGAGAAGTGGATGATGCAGCAGCAGTATTTGCAGAAATGATCAATACTCTGGGGCAGTTATCAGCTCTACTTGAAGGGCATGTATTAGACCAGGATCGTCAGCCTTTCACTGAAGAAACACTGCATGCAATTGAGGCGACTCTAAAATAGATGGCAGATACCCGCGTATTATTACAAAAATTCCACAAGCTTGCTGAGGCTGAGCAGCAGATTCTATTATCACTTGCGATTCTGTTTTCTCCGGTAGGGCAAACGAGACTACAGGAAATTTTACGCGCACTAGACTGTGTCGATCCTAGAGCCTGTAAGCTCATTGCCAAACCTTTAAGAGAAAAACTGCTTAAGCAAGGCTTAATTGAGCAAAACCAGTTTGGCTGGCGTTGTGCTACCGGTGGCATTAGTGAGCTGCTGATGCGGATTGCGCTGCAAACACAGCCTGATTTATTTTCCCGATTGGCTAACTTTAGTTTATCGAGTAGAGAGTATGTGGCACAACCGTATCAGTTGGTTGATAAGGTGAGGTGCTTGCGGCTTTTTCTTTATCTGGGTGATAATGAGCGCTTTGAACAGCAGCTACGGGAAATAGAAGATAAGTTTTATAATGACGTCATCTCTGTCTTTAATTTACTTTTTTTCTCTAATTTTGATAAAGCCTGGTTTGATTCACTCAATAGCCATTTGAAGACCTTTGTTTTATCACGGTATGCGCATTACGGGGTTTTCAGGTTAGAGAATATAGGTTTTCCGTTACAGCAATTACAAGAAAGCATTCAGCTTGGAGAGCCCAGTGCTGAAGCCAGCTCTCTTGCTTTGGCAGAATATAACATCATCCTCGGTGATACACAAAATATAGCAGAACTTATTAAAGGCGACTTTTCCGTTCAAGGTTTAAGCTTGAAAGGTAGCTTGTGCTTTATCGAAAATAGCAATAATGAAGCACTCGAAAATTATGCTGCCGCTATACAGCTGATTAAAAAGCAGACACGTAAACGTAATGTCTGTTTACCAGGCATACATGGCTACTTTTTCAATTTAGCCTTGTTTAAAGACAGAGAACCAGAGAGCCTAAGCCTTTTAAGGAATCAGTTAAACATACTTGCCAAAAGTAAGGAAGAAGATGAATTTGAAAACATTAACCGCCGATTGCTAGAAGCGGTTAATGTTTATCAAGGGCAAGTGCATAGTCTTGAATATACTAGCCATATTGTTCGCGCCTTTTCCAGGCCTTATGACATGCTGTTTCATGCACTGATATTGTACTGGCTGGACAGTATTGCAATCGCCACTGATTTTGATGCAAAGTTTCTGGGTACATTTAAAAAATATTGTCTACAGGCGGAGCAGGTGGGAGCGATATTTTATACGGCTGTCAGTGCCACTTTATTAGAAAAGCTAGGTATAAAAGATAGCAAAATAAAGCGCCTGGCGATTAAGTATAAACATTTACCCTGCATTCATCTTGTTGATTTATT
>DAOVWV010000097.1 GCA_030636485.1 Methyloprofundus sp. | reverse complement strand
TACATAGCCATGCGGATAAAGAGGGCGACATTGAGTTGGCAAAAAGTAATATTTTGCTAATCGGCCCCACTGGCTCAGGAAAAACATTATTAGCAGAGACTTTGGCTAGAGTGCTTGATGTGCCCTTTGTTATGGCTGATGCGACGACTTTAACCGAAGCAGGTTATGTTGGTGATGATGTTGAAAACATTATTCAGAAAATTCTACAGAAATGTGATTTTAATGTTGAAAAGGCTGAGTCAGGTATTGTTTATATAGATGAAATTGATAAGATTTCCAGAAAATCTGAAAACCCATCCATTACCCGGGATGTTTCGGGTGAAGGGGTTCAGCAAGCACTATTAAAGCTCATCGAAGGTACGGTAGCTTCGGTATCTCCTCAGGGAGGTCGTAAAAACCCACAGCAAGAGACTATTCAGGTTAATACAGCCAATATTCTGTTTATTGTTGGCGGAGCCTTTTCAGGTTTGGACAAGGTGATAAAGCAGCGCTCTGAAAAAGGCGGTATCGGTTTTTCAGCCGAGGTTAAGACCAAGGACGATGAGAAGAATGTGGGTGAGTTATTTGCTGAAGTAGAGGCAGAAGATTTGATTCGCTATGGGTTGATTCCTGAGTTTATTGGTCGTTTGCCGGTGGTTGCTACGCTGGAAGAGCTGAGTGAAGAGGCTTTGATTCAAGTGTTAACGGAGCCTAAAAATTCTCTCACCAAACAATATCAGAAGTTGTTTGAAATGGAAGGGACTGAGCTGGTGTTCCGTGAAGATTCATTGTCTGCCATTGTGCAAAAGTCTATGCAGCGCAAGACGGGAGCACGGGGGTTAAGAACCATTGTTGAAAGTGTACTATTAGATACCATGTATGAGATTCCATCAGCTAAGGGTGTTGCAAAGGTTGTGATAGATAGATTGGTGATAGAAGGTGAGAATGATCCTTATTTTGTCTATGAAAACGAACAGAAAGTTGCGTCATCTGAATGATTCTGAAGTAAATATTACAATTTAAAAAAGCGGGAGTTTATTTAATAAACTCCCGCTTTTTTTTGTTTTTTAGGGTTGTGCCTTGTTAAACAAGCAATCATCCTTATATTAAACGTATATTTTAAAAATTGAATAAAGGCTCCCTACATGGAAACAAATGAATTAACCGATCTGATTATGAGTGATAATTTAACCCCGGTTTTGCCGTTGCGGGATGTTGTTGTTTATCCGCATATGGTTATCCCTTTATTTGTAGGGCGGGAAAAATCCATTGAGGCTTTGGATAAAGCCATGCAAGAAGATAAGCAGGTTTTTCTTGTTACACAAAAAGAGGCGGATGTGGATGACCCTGTTTTTGATGAATTGCATACTCTGGGAACCCTGGCTAATATTTTGCAATTATTAAAGCTTCCTGATGGAACAGTGAAAGTGTTGGTTGAAGGTGAGCAGCGTAGCAGAGTTCTGGATTATAAAGAGCAGGATGGCTGTATTTATGCTGAAGTCAGTGAGGTGAGCGATATTATTACACTGACTGATGCCGAGCTAGATGCATTGGTTCGTGCTGCTATGGATTCATTCAGTCAGTATGTAAAGCTCAATAGCAAAATTCCTCCTGAAGTATTAAATGCATTGGCTGGAATAGACGAAGCAGGGCGCTTGGCTGATACAATGGCGGCGCATATGAGTCTCAAGGTATCTGAAAAGCAGGAACTGCTGGAAATGTCAGATATTGTTCAGCGCCTTGAAAAGCTGATGCTATTGATGGAAAGTGAAACGGATTTGCTTGAGCTGGAAAAAAATATCCGGGTTCGCGTTAAGCAGCAAATGGATAAAAACCAGAGGGAATATTATTTGAATGAGCAAATGAAGGCCATTCAAAAAGAGCTGGGCGAAATGGATGATGCTGTTAGCGAAGTGGAAGAGCTGGAGCAGAAAATTGCCAAAGCCGGAATGTCTAAAGAGGCCAAGGAAAAGGCTGAGGTAGAGTTAAGTAAGCTTAAAATGATGTCCCCTATGTCTGCCGAGGCTTCGGTAGTGCGCAATTATATAGATTGGATGTTGAATGTGCCCTGGAAAAAGAAAACCAAGGTGCGTCATGATTTAAAATTGGCTGAAGAAATTCTGGATGCAGATCACTATGGCCTGGAGAAGGTTAAAGAGCGGATTTTAGAGTATTTGGCTGTGCAGAAGCGTGTCAAATCGCTTAACGGACCGATTCTTTGTCTGGTGGGACCTCCTGGTGTAGGTAAGACATCTTTGGGAGAGTCAATTGCCCGCGCAACGAATAGAAAATATGTGCGTATGGCTTTGGGTGGTGTGCGTGATGAAGCGGAAATAAGAGGGCATAGGCGTACTTATATTGGCTCTATGCCAGGTAAGATATTACAAAGCCTGTCTAAGGTGAAGGTCCGTAATCCACTATTTTTACTTGATGAAATTGATAAAATGTCAGGTGATTTTCGTGGTGATCCAGCCTCGGCATTATTGGAAGTGCTTGATCCGGAGCAAAATAAAGCGTTTGCCGATCATTATCTAGAAGTCGATTTTGACTTGGCAGATGTGATGTTTGTGGCGACAGCAAATACCATGAATATCCCAGGGCCTTTATTGGATAGAATGGAAGTTATCCGTTTGGCGGGTTATACAGAAGATGAAAAAATAAATATTGCAATGCGATATTTATTGCCTAAGCAGTTGAAGAATAATGGATTGTTAGTATCTGAAGTAAAGGTTGAGCAAGAGGTTATCAGGGATATTGTTCGCTATTATACGCGTGAAGCCGGGGTGCGTAGTTTAGAACGGGAAATTTCTAAAATTTGCCGTAAAGTTGTCAAGCAGCTCTTGTTAAAAGAGAAAAATGGGTTGGTCAATATAGATGCTGATACCTTGCCAGATTATCTGGGTGTACGTCGTTTTAGTTATGGTCTGGCAGAAGAGCAGGATCAGGTTGGGCAAGTCACTGGCCTGGCGTGGACTGAAGTCGGTGGTGAGCTACTAACGATTGAAGCGGTGGTTATGCCAGGTAAAGGTAAGCAGGTTACGACAGGAAAGTTAGGCGATGTCATGAAGGAGTCGATTGAGGCCGCTGTCACTGTAGTACGCGCAAGGGCGCAAGCGCTGGGGATTGCTGATGAGGCTTTTCAGAAGCAGGATTTACATATACATGTACCGGAAGGCGCTACACCAAAAGATGGGCCGAGTGCTGGTGTAGGCATGTGTACAGCAACAATTTCTGCTTTAACGGGCATTCCTGTCAGGGCAGATGTTGCAATGACGGGTGAAATTACTTTAAGGGGAGAGGTGTTGGCTATCGGCGGCTTAAAAGAAAAGTTGCTGGCTGCGCACCGCGGAGGGATTCAGACGGTTATTATTCCAGAAGAAAATAAAAAGGACTTGACGGAGATCCCTGATAATGTAACACAAAACCTGATTATCAAACCTGTGCGCTGGATAGACCAGGTGCTGGATATTGCATTACAGTACCAGCCAGAGCCATTAAATAAATCAATTGAAGCGGGTAAGAAAGGCAGTAAAAAAGCAGGTGAGAGCCCTGTTAGAGCGCATTAGTTTTAAGGTAGTGTGTTGTATTGCTTGACATGACTGGGTTTGACTTGATATAAATACACTCGCTTAAATGGTGTTTTAAAAAATAATTTGGCTGAATGGCATAATATTGTGCTAGAAGTCTTTCCTTAGGAGAAGAGTAGATGAATAAATCAGAATTAATCGATGCAATGGCGGAAGCTTCCGATCTAACAAAGGCGGATGCAGGGCGTGCCCTTGATGCCTTTATGTCTTCCGTTACTGATGCATTAAAAGAGAATGATTCTGTTGCATTAGTAGGGTTTGGTACATTCTCAGTGAAAGACAGAGCTGAGCGTAAAGGCCGTAACCCACAAACAGGCGCAGAAATCACTATTAAGGCTGCAAGAATCCCTTCTTTTAAAGCGGGTAAAGGTTTAAAAGACAGTGTTAATGGGTAAATAATTTTTTTTAAATTTATTTAAAAAAAAGTTTGCACTATTGAAAAAAAGTTGTATAATAGTGTTTCTTAAGTCGGGGTGATTAGCTCAGCTGGGAGAGCATCGCCCTTACAAGGCGAGGGTCGGGGGTTCGAACCCCTCATCACCCACCACAGACTTAGACTTGGAGCGGTAGTTCAGCTGGTTAGAATGCTGGCCTGTCACGCCGGAGGTCGCGGGTTCGAATCCCGTCCGCTCCGCCATATTCTTAAAAAAAACCTCGACCATTTGGTTCGGGGTTTTTTTTTGTTTAAATTTTTTGATCAATATAATGTTTGTAAGCTTTTGGCTGTCAGATTAAGCTCGGAGATATTGTACTTAGACATGATATTTGGAATGCCTTAGATCTAGATTGTCAGCGATTTTTTTAGCTGCAAACCAATGTAAAAACTGACCTGATTACGTGTAAGATTCAGCTATTACCAAAATCCTGCTTAGTATTCCCGACATTTATTCGATCTAGCATGGGTACAAACGCTAGCAGAAAGGGAGGGGGTATGGCTAAGGATTGTCGATATCAGCAAAAGTTAAAGAAATAGAATAACAAGGATTTGAGGTTTGGCATGGTTTTTCTGTGCACACAGTAACACTAGGTTAAACATTGAACTTATTAGTGTATACTTCAGTTTGATTTTGAGAAGTATATATAAACCTAAGTTAATTAATCGAATAAGGCTAATTGGATGCTGACAGAAATAAGAGAAAAAACACAAGGTACTTTTGCCTGGGTCATTTTGATATTGATTTGTGTGCCCTTTGCATTATGGGGGCTGCAAAATTACACCGATGGAGGGCAGGAAAGTGCTGTCATCATTGTGGGTGATAAGGAGTTTGTGCAGCGTGATGTGAGCCAGGCTTATGCGCAATTTAAGCAGCAATATGCGCAGATGCAAATACCTGAAGAAATATTGCAAAAACAGGCCGTCGAAAAACTGATTCGTGATGAACTTTTATTACAGCATGTGACCGCTGAAAATCTGACCGTAACGGATGAAACAGTGCGGAAATTTATTGCATCTCTGCAATATTTCCAAAACAATGGTAAGTTTGATAAGCAGCAATATGAAACCCTGTTAGGGCAGCAGGGAATGACTTCAGCGCAGTTTGTTAATCGTATTCGTAAAGCATTGCTGATGGAGCAATACCAGAAAGCCGTTACTGAGACCAGTTTTGTCTCAGAGCAAGATATAGCGCGCTTTTTTAAGATACAGAACCAGAGCAGACACATTGAATATGTGACTGTTAAAGTCGTTCCGGTTACAAATGAGCCATCGACTGAAGACATCAATAGCTACTACCAGCAGAATGCAGCGACTTTTCAGACTGATGAGCAGGTCTCAGTTGAATATGTCGAGCTGTCTATATCTGAGTTGATGAAGGATGTTTCACCATCAGCCGATCAGGTGGAAAACTATTATCAGGATAATTTAGAGCTTTATTCAACAAAAGAGCGACGTAAAATTAGCCATATCTTATTTGCCAAGACCAAGGATACGACGGAAGAGCAAGCATTAGCCAAAGCACAGGCAGCTCAGCAACGTTTGGCGCAGGAATCTTTTACTGTATTGGCAGAAGAGCTGTCTGATGATACCTTAACGGCGAAAAAAGGCGGTGATTTAGGCTTGTTTGTTGTCGGTGGTATGGATCCTGAGTTTGAAAAAGCCGCCGCTGGTTTAACGCTAAACGAAGTATCAAAGCCTGTTAAATCAGCCTTTGGATATCACCTTATTACCGTGACAGAGCTTAAGCCTGCGGCAACAAAAGCACTTGCCGAGGTCAAACAGGCTGTTGTAGAGTCAGTAAAGCGAGTTGAAGCAGAAACGACCTTTTATGAGTTAGGCGAATCACTGACTGAATTGAGTTTTGAGAATTCTGATAATTTGCTCGCAGTCGCTGATGACTTAGGGTTGAAAATAAAGCAAACTGCACTTTTTACACGGGATTCTGGAGAGTCGCTAGCTGCTGAAGAAACGGTTAGAAATATTGCATTTTCTGAAGCTGTTTTACAAGGTAATAATAGTGAGCCAGTTGAGTTGGGTGAAGATCGTTTGGTGGTATTGCGATTACTAGAGAGGCAGCCAGCCGAAACCAAGTCTTTGGCAGAAGTGCAGGGGATTATCATTGCTGCGATTCAAAATCAGCAAGCTAAGGACAGTGCTCAACAACAGGCAGAAACAATTAAACAGTCATTACTGGCAGGGTCTGCAATGACCGAAGCCGTTAAAGGGCTTGGGTTGAGCGTTGAGGAAAAAGCCAGTTTGCGTCGTGATAGTAAAGATATTGCGGGGTCAATTAAGCAGGCTGTTTTTAAAGCAGCGAAGCCTGTTGCGGGAAAATCTACCGTTATTTTGGTGGCGTTGTCACAAGGTGATCAAGCTGTCGTTAGCTTATTAAGTGTTGCTGATGGTAGTCAGACGGCTGCAGATAAAGAAAAGGCTAAACTTGCAGCTGGGAATATTGCAAGAGCCTTAGGTGAATCTGATTATGCCGCTGTTATTG
>DAOVWV010000257.1 GCA_030636485.1 Methyloprofundus sp. | reverse complement strand
GTGAAATAATTGAGCGCGGAACACATACTGAATTACTCGCCAAAAATACAGCCTATGCTAAATTGCACGCCATACAATTTAGCGATGATTAGGCTATATATTTAACACGGGACAAGCCATAACGCGTAGGGTGGGCAATCTTTTCTGCCCACCCTACTTTTTTTTGTCCCGTGTTAAGTTCATAGCCGATAATTAGCACTTTAATTGCCGCAGGTTTCATTGCCTAATGAATCTTTATAACAGCGTACTTTATTGCCAGAGCTATCCTGATAGTTAGAGTTCCCAAAAGAATCCGTTCGCCCTTTAATCATATTCCCTTGTTTATCTTGCCATTCTTCATTGCCAAATGAGTCTTTTTTTCCCTGAACTTTTCCCCTGCTATCTCTGTACATCGTATTGCCAAAGGAATCCTTTTCCTCGCGAATAATATTTCCCTGCCTGTCTGTCCAGATAACATTACCAGAGAGGTCTTTTCTCCCAAACCAGGATGCGCCATTATTGTCCTGGCAGGTTTTATTACCAAATGAATCGGTGTGGCAGTTCATATTCATTTCTGCATGGCTAGTGCTTATTAGCAAAGAGGAAAGCAGTAGCATCAGTGCTAAAAATAACCGAGATAATTTCATTGTTTTTCTCCTGTCGGCTGTCTAAGGAACGAAATATTTATAATACTCTCATTCCTAAAACCACATTCAGCTTATACGGATTTTGCAATTTCCGCTAATAAAAATTCCGCTTCTATTTGCATTTTTCGTCTATAAAATAGAAACCGCCAGCGGCTACCACCGCATTGTTTCCACAACATTGCCGAACGAATACCCGCAAGCAATAAGGCCCGAACTCTATTGATAGTATCATTCGATGACAGATAAGACTGGTCACCGTTGACCATAATACGCGGATGGATGGTACTCAGCGTTGTATGATAAATATCCGCCAGATTCGCAATCACATTTTCATGCATGACACCAAAGTGCTCACTTTGTTGCTGAGCCATTTTTATTTTATTATGCACCGTGCTCTGCATTTCAGTCTCTTCAGCGAACTTCCCCTCTAAAAAGACCAGAGAAGCAGCATATCGAGCCTGCTCAGGGCTCGCGATATGGTTTTGGCTAAGTTGATTGTTTAGTTGCTCTAAACCTACTTTAACTCCCGACAATCCACCATAAATATCAACAGGATTATCCGCATCCAATAGCAACAGACTGTTTAGGCTTGCCTGCATCGCTTCTTTATCGGCTTTACCGGTGGTAGCGATCTGATGGACTAAGTACGCCGCCTGCGCTATTCCGGCAAGTGCGATGGTTTGATAGGTTATTGTTTTAAAAGACATGATATTAGCAGATTTGTGTAGGAGTACAGTTTTTTTCAGTGGGACGCTTTTCTTTTATCCATGCAGAAATACCGTTGGATAAATGAGAGACGTTAGACATATTGAGTTTTTGGCTTAAAAAATTACCGACTGTTCCACTCCGGCTCCCCGAATGACAAACCAATATAATCGCTTGATCAGGTGATGCTCGTAATTGTTTAACCGTTGCAAGCCATTGCTCAGCATCATATTTACCCTCCCGATCAAAAAATTTAACCGGGTGGCTACCAGGAATAAGCCCCGTATTCTGCCATTCTTGCGGTGTACGAATATCAATCACCAAAGCGTTCTCCGTTAGTTTTTCACTGACATCCTTAGTTGTCAGGTTAATCAGTTCTGCAGCAGTCAGCATTTTACTACTCAATAAAAAGAAACAAATGAGTGCGTATTTAATAGGCATTTTAATCAAATGGCATGAAATATGAAGTGAATAGTGAATTATTAACCAAAACGGGGTTTATAATCAATTTATTTCATGATTAATATTTATGAGTCGAGTATGATGTAGAGTAAATTTAATGTTTAATATAATTGGAATCAAAAATGACGACAAAAGTAGAATTAACGGTAACAGGCATGAAATGTGGTGGCTGTGAAAACACAATTAAACAGGCGTTGACGGGTAAAGACGGTATTATTTCTGTTGATACGAGTCATGGTGATAACTGGGTGGCTGTTGAGTTTGATGAAGCTATTCTTGAAGAAGACGATGTGATTGAGCTGATTGAAAATGCAGGTTTTACAGTAGAAGATTAATTTTCAGCAACCGGCCTAAAATGTGTATGGCTGCCTGTAAGATAATGAGAGAAAAGCTATGAGTGAAGAAAATACCCCTCAAAATTCAGCAACGGCTGAACCTGAAGTTCGCTTATCTGTTTTGGGGATGAGCTGTGCCGGGTGTATCGGTGCTGTAGAAACGGCATTGACTTCTGTTACAGGTGTCACGTCTGTTGAAGTCAATTTTGCTGATCATTCGGCCGTCGTTAAAGGCGAAGTTGATCCTGATTTATTGAAGCAGTCACTTAAGGATTCTGGCTATGACGGCGCTGTTATGGAGGGCTTTGAAGACCCTGAGGAACAGGAAGAGCAGGAAATGGCGCGTTATAGACAACTCGTGCGCAAGGCAAGTGTTGCCGCAGTTTTCGGCATACCTTTAATGGTCGTTGGTCATTTTGGCGGTGTCCCCGACATCGGCTCGGAAACAGGTAACTGGTTCTGGCCCGAAGTGGCTTTAATGACACTCGCGATTATGATTTATTCAGGCGGGCACTTTTATGTTGGTGCAATAAAATCATTACGTGTCAAACAGGCAAATATGGATACCCTCATTGCCCTGGGAACAGGTTCTGCCTGGTTATACTCCTGTGTGGTGATTGATTATTCTGAATACCTCCCTTCTCTCTCTGCACATGCCTATTTTGAAGCCTCGATTATTATCCTCGCATTTATTAACTTTGGAGCGGCTCTGGAAACCAAAGCACGGGGCAAAACATCCAGCGCGATTCGTGCCTTGATTGGATTGCAACCGCGCACTGCAAGAGTTGTCCGTAACGGGGAAGAGCTGGATATTCCCATTGAAGAAGTCGGCTTAGGTGAAACCTTACGGGTTCGCCCTGGCGAAAAAATCGCTGTGGATGGCGAACTCATAGAAGGCCATTCTACAGTAGATGAATCCATGTTAACCGGTGAGCCTTTACCGGTTGAAAAAGTGAAAGGAACAACGGTTGCAGCAGGCACCATGAACCAGCAAGGAAGCTTTTTATACAAGGCAACCCGCATCGGTCGTGATACTGCTTTGGCGCAAATTATTAAAAGTGTGCGTCAGGCACAGAATAGCAAACCTGAGTTGGCTAAATTAGCAGATAAAATTGCCAGCATATTTGTCCCGGTTGTCGTATTAATTTCCATTCTGACCTTTATGATCTGGTACACCTGGGGACCAGAACCACAATTAGGCTATGCCTTTGTGACCGCAATGACTATCTTAGTGATTGCCTGCCCTTGTGCTTTAGGTCTGGCAACCCCTATTTCCGTGATGGTTTCAGTCGGTCGCTCTGCGCAATCGGGTATTTTGATCCGTAACGGTGATGGCCTTCAGGTTGCCGGAAAAATGGACACCTTAGTGCTGGATAAAACCGGTACCGTCACCATAGGAAAACCCACCGTATCCACTATTGAAGCCGTGGCTGATTATTCACAGGATGAGGTATTGCAATTAGCGGCAAGTATCGAAAAAGGCTCTGAGCATCCTTTAGCCTCTGCGATTATGAGTGCAGCAGCGGAAAAATCTTTAAAATTAACCCGTGCAAAAAAATTTACAGCGGTGACTGGGCATGGTGTATCGGCCATGCTAAAAGAAAAGAACGTGTTATTTGGCAATGCCGCACTCATGCAAGAGCAAGGTGTAAGCCATGCAGCATTTAATGAAAAAATGCAGGCACTCGCCGAGCAAGGGCAAACCCCGATGTTTTTAGCCGTCAATCAGCAAGTGGCAGGTATTATTGCGGTCTCTGATCCAATC
>DAOVWV010000118.1 GCA_030636485.1 Methyloprofundus sp. | reverse complement strand
GCATCAATTGCCTGCTGAAATCGCTCTGCAACGCTAATATCAGTATCTGCATAGTTTGCTCTACGCTCTGAGTGTCCGACGATCGCATATTTACAGTTAAAATCTTGCAGCATGACTGCCGCGATTTCGCCTGTATAAGCGCCTTCAATATGAGTTGCAACATTTTGCGCGCCCCAGCTAATTGAAGTATTCGCTAAGCGCTGACTTACTTCAGGAATGTACAAAAAGGGCGGGCAAACAGCCATATCGGCATCAACAGTAGGCATACCATCAATAAGGCCATCAATTAGCTTTTGCGCACTTTGATGATTGATTTTCATCTTCCAGTTGCCAACAACAAGATTTCTACGCATTACGAACTCCAGACTTAAATAAACCGCCTATGATAACTATTATGTGTGGTTATTTCAAGCAGTGATTGCATTCTTAACATCATCAACTAAGGAATTAGCGTATTCTTTGACCTTTGTTTCATTTTCGCCCTCAACCATGACGCGAATTAACGGCTCTGTCCCAGAGGCTCTTAGCAGAACCCGGCCTTGGTCACCGAGTGCTTTTTCAACCTGTTTTACCGCTTTTTGTATAGGCTCATTATCATCAGGATTGGTTTTTTTATTGACCCTGACATTGAGTAAAACCTGCGGGTATTTATTCATCTCTGATTTTAGATCATATAATGACTTTCCGGTACTGTGCATCTCGGCCAATACCTGTAAGGCAGCAACGATACCATCACCTGTTGTGGTTCTGTCCAGGCAAATAATATGCCCGGAGCCTTCGCCACCTATAACACCTTTATGTTGTTTTAATAGCTCCATAACATAGCGATCCCCGACATTGGCACGAAGTAACTGAATTTTTAATTTTTTCAGTGCATGTTCCATGCCTAGGTTACTCATTAAGGTACCAATGACCGGGCCTGTTAAGTGACCTGCTAGCTTACGTGCTTTGGCAATGATAAAAATCAGTTCATCGCCATCAACGATTTCGCCTTTATGGTCAACCATTATCAGCCGGTCACCATCGCCATCCAATGCAATCCCTAAGTCAGCCCGGTATTCAATTACTGCTTTTTGTAGTTGCTCTGGTTTGGTGGCACCACATTTTTCATTGATATTTAAACCGTCGGGCTCAGATGCAATGGTGATAACTTCTATGCCAACTTCGCTAAAGACATGTGGAGCAATGTGATAAGTCGAGCCATTGGCACAGTCGAGAACAACTCTAAGCCCGTTAAAATCGATACTGGATGGTATGCTGGCTTTACAAAACTCTATGTATCGCCCCGCTGCATCAGGAAGCCGTTTCGCTTTGCCTAGTTTATCCGATGCAACAGTCGTTACCGGTTGATCAAGGTAATGCTCAATCTTGTACTCTAATTCATCCGCTAATTTGCTTCCTTCAGTAGAAAAGAACTTTATACCATTGTCATAATAAGGATTATGTGAAGCACTGATGACGATACCTGCCTGCGCACGCAGGGTTCGCGTTAAATAGGCAACCCCTGGTGTAGGCATGGGCCCTAAAAGGCTGGTGTTAACGCCCGCTGCCGAAAGTCCTGCTTCTAGGGCAGATTCAAACATATAGCCCGAAATTCGGGTGTCTTTACCGACTAAGACAAAGCCATGTCCTTCTTCTGCAAATACCCGGCCTGTTGCCCAGCCTAATTTGAGAAAAAAATCTGGGGTAATAGGAGATTCACCAACAGTGCCACGTATACCATCTGTTCCAAAATATTTCTTTTTCATCTGTGTGTTTCCTTATTATCCACAATAGCAAAAGGGAGAAGCATAGGCTTCTCCCTTTCGTGTTAGCTATATAAGAGATTTAATGTTAGCCTTGTTCGGCTGCATTTGCTTTGCTTGTATCTATACCAGGTTTTTCGGAGGGATTTTTAGTTTTGGCTCCCGAGTTGGGGGGCGTACTATCATCCCAACCCTGAGGTTCTCTGACAGCTCGGCGTGCCATTAAATCATCTATCTGATCTTTGTCAATGGTTTCATATTTCATTAGCGCGTCGGACATGGCGTGTAAAATATCTTCATTATCTTTTAAGATCTTTTCGGATCGCTCGTAGTTCCTATCAATAATTGAGCGTATTTCTTCGTCAATCGTGTGTGATGTTTCATCCGCGACACTTTTATGTTGTGTGACTGAACGCCCTAAAAATACCTCACCTTCTTCTTCGCTATAAGCCAGAGGCCCTAAACGTTGCGATAGACCCCATTTGGTCACCATATTTCTGGCAAGTTCTGTCGCTCGTTCAATATCATTAGAGGCTCCGGTAGAGACCTGTTCCCAGCCAAAGATTTGAGCTTCTGCAATACGCCCACCATATAAGCTGGAGATCATGCTGTCTAATTTGCATTTACTGGCGCTGTATTGGTCTTTTTCAGGGAGGAACATGGTAATACCCAGTGCACGGCCGCGTGGCATAATACTGACTTTATAGACTGGGTCATGTTCAGGGACAAGTTTGCCCACTATGGCATGCCCGGCTTCATGATAAGCGGTCATTCTTTTCTCTTTTTCATCCATGACCATGGAGCGCTTTTCAGCGCCCATAATAATCTTGTCCTTGGCTTTTTCCAGATCCGACATAGTAACCAGGCGTTTATTCATTCTTGCTGCGTATAGAGCGGCTTCGTTAACGAGGTTAGCTAAATCTGCACCAGAAAAGCCAGGTGTACCCTGGGCAATAAATTTTACTTCTACATCGTCCGCAGCAGGAACCTTGCCCATATGCACGCTCAAAATTCGTTCACGGCCTTTTATATCAGGTAAGCTCACTGTAATTTGTCGATCAAACCGTCCCGGGCGTAATAAAGCAGCATCAAGTACATCAGGCCTGTTGGTTGCGGCAATGACAATAACACCTTCATTGCCTTCAAAACCATCCATTTCAACCAGTAACTGATTTAAGGTCTGTTCACGCTCATCATTTCCGCCGCCTAAGCCAGCGCCACGCTGACGACCCACTGCATCAATCTCGTCTATAAAAATGATACATGGTGAGTGCTGCTTGGCCTGTTCAAACATGTCGCGTACACGTGAGGCTCCTACCCCAACAAACATTTCGACAAAATCAGAGCCTGAAATAGTGAAGAAGGGTACTTTTGCCTCGCCGGCAATGGCTCTGGCTATTAATGTTTTTCCGGTGCCGGGAGGGCCTATCAATAACGCCCCGCGGGGGATTTTTCCACCTAATTTTTGGTATTTTGCCGGGTCTCTTAGGAAGTCCACCATTTCTTCGACTTCTTCTTTGGCTTCATCGCAGCCAGCAACATCATCAAAAGTCACTTTAATCTGGTCTTCTTCCAGCATCCGCGCTTTACTTTTACCAAAGCTCATGGGGCCGCCTTTGCCTCCCATACCGCCTTGCATCTGGCGCATAAAGAAAATCCACACGCCAATCAGTAATATCATCGGGAACCAGGAGATGAAAACCTGCATCAATAAGGATTCGTCGGCAGCAGGCTGTGCTTTGATTTCCACCCCATTAGCCAATAAATCATCGACCAGATGTGGATCACTCGGTGCATAAGAGCTAAATTTTTCACCGCTGTGCAACTGACCTTTTATGCCGCTTTCATCGTCTAAAACAACTTTTTGCACCTGTCCTGCCCGGACTGCATCAATAAACTGCGAGTAGGAAAGTGCCGCGCTTTTTTGTCCCCCCTGAGAGCCAAAATTATTAAATACGGACATCAAGACCATCGCAATGACGACCCATAAAAGTATATTTTTAAACATATCGTTCAATTTTTTGCACCAAACCGGAAGGCCCTTTACCAAAAAAAATGAGTGTGTATCAGAGTATGCACTCTGACTGATCACTTACTTGCCTAACTTTAAATAAGTCAGGAACCATTAGCATACTATAGGGACTTTAATTACTTTTTAAAGCCTTTTCCCAAAATATAAACTTCGTTACTACGTGCTCTGGATGATTTTGGTTTTCTAATCAAAACCTTATCAAATGAGTCAGCGACTTGTTTTTTATATTCATCAAATCCCACTCCTTGAAAAACCTTGACCAGAAAAGAGCCACCTTCCACTAAGATGGCTTGTGCCGTTTCCAGTGCCAGCTCGCACAAATACATTGCACCAGGCTGGTCAATCGCTTTGTTACCGCTTAGGTTGGGGGCCATATCTGAAAGAACCACGTCAATGGGGGCACCCGCTAAAATATTATTAAGCTGTTCATAGACTTCATTTTCTCTGAAATCCCCTTGAATAAAATCAACGCCTTCAATCGGGTCAATATCTAAAATATCCAGCGCAATCACTTTTTGTTTTTTACCCACTATATGACGCACATATTCAGACCAACCGCCGGGGGCAGCACCTAAATCAACAACATTCATACCTGAATGAATCAGTTTATCTTTTTCGATGATTTCAATTAATTTAAACGTCGCTCTGGAGCGATAACCCAAGGCTTTTGCTTTTTTTACATACTCATCGTTAAGATGCTCTTGCATCCAATCATTACTACTTTTACTTCGTGCCATATAATTTAGTGTAAAATTAAATTCATTATTTATCTTTAAGGAAACACAGAGTGAACCCCGAACAACTGAAACAATTGAAAACCAAAGCCCATGATTTAAAGCCTGTTATCATGATTGGTCAGGCTGGCTTAAGCGAAGCAGTCGCTAAAGAGATAGAGCTTGCGCTTGATACTCATGAGTTGATTAAAATTAAAATTCGCGCCGAAAGAGAAGAGAGAAAACTTATTCAACAGCAAATTTGTACTGAGACTCATGCTGAACTCATTCAGAGCATAGGTCAGGTGGTGGTTATTTACCGTAAAAAACCTGAGCAGGCGAAGAAAAAGCCAGCACCGCATACGAGAAAAAGAGACGGTATGCATTGATTTGCTAATTATACGTAAGCAGGAAGATATAATCTAGTACTCCATCAATGTTGTATTGATGGAGGGGGAGGGAAGTTGATAAGGAGCGAGGATTATGAATTCTCGCTCTTAAGTGCTCAGCTGCGAGGTGCACGAGCGCAGTACTCGCAGGCTATGCAAGTGAGCACAATGCACGAATGAGTATTTATCAGCTTTCCATACGCGCCAATATAATGATGGTGGCATTCTGCTAGCATAGAGTGTTAGCCCTGCTTGCTTGCGGTTCAGCAAGGCTTAAAGTATGTCAATAATGTGATAATCTGCACAAACTTCTATATCAATATTTTCGCTAAAGCCTAAGGTAATGCATTTGTTTGTCATGAAATAGATAGATAAAAACATTATGTTATATGGTTTTTTTGAAAGGCAAGCCGAGTCTGGCTTGCCTTTTGATTCCACAGACCCCCTAGAAAAATAGTTGCATCGCCTGAGTCTGCTGTGCGACTATTTTCATGCCTTGAAACTAGGCAACAATCCTAGTGTTCACATACAGATCAAGGGCAATAATCGGCAAAAAATATGGGTATGCGGGGTGCAGTCTGAGTTCAATAACATGGCAGTGAATTTAATTGAGTTATGACTGAGCCCCGCTTTTTTTATAAATGGATAAAAATGCTATTACGCTTAACTCGGCGTAAATTATGGTTGGTTTTTTTTTGGGTATTGCTGGCTATTTCTCTTGGTAGTTATGCGGATAATAATTTTGAATATAAATTAAAAGCGGCCTATTTAATTAATCTAGGTGATTTTATTGTTTGGCAAGATGCCAATAAAAATGCACAAGGTTCATTTTCTATTTGTATTTCTACAGATGATCCCGTCAATGCTTATTTACAGCAAACTGCTCAGCATTTAGTCAAGGGAAAGCCTTTAAAAGTTGTTAATACATTAACGCTTGAGCAGTTAAAGCGATGCCATATTGTTTATGACGAGCCAGAAAAGTTGTTGCAAATATTGAAGCTTTCACCAGACCTCACTGAT
>DAOVWV010000241.1 GCA_030636485.1 Methyloprofundus sp. | reverse complement strand
GTGGCTAAATATCTGGCTGGACAATAAAACCAGCCCCTTTTTTTCGGCCGCGACTACCAGCATCATGCTGATAATCGAGTCGCCTCCCAGATCAAAGAAATTATCATCAACCCCGACTTGTTGCAAATGAAAAATTCCACACCAGACAGTACATAACTGCTTTTCAATCATGCTTGTGGGGGGGCGGTAATCTGACGGTTTATTAACATCAACGGGGTGGGGTAAGGCATCAAAATCAATTTTTCCATTAATCGTTAGCGGCATATTTTTCATGCTAACAAAATGCGTCGGTAACATATAGGCAGGGAGGGTTTGCGCCAGAAAAGCCTGTAACTGTTCGTTGCTGAGTGCTGTTTTAGCCACATACCAGGCCGTGAGTTGTTGCTCTTCCATATCTTGAAAACCAATTTCCTGCAGGATGGTTTTGACTTTAGTTATATCAATATCATCATCCAGTTCTGCCAGGGTTTCCTCACGGGTTTTATGCCCTAGGCGTACGTCCCAGCTATAAGGCAAAGCATAGTTGTGAAAACCACGGCGTTTTTTATGAATATAAATCCCAACATCGTTAATCAGGCAGTTGGTTGATCTACCGGTATCCTCGGGGCGTGTCCAAGGGGCGTGACGCTGTAGAAAATCGTACATTTCACTCAATTCAACATCACAGTAACGGTAAAAATCAATAAACTGGATTTGCTCAAAAATAGCCTGATCCTGCACCTGTCTAACATCCAGTTTACTACTGACCATATCATCAATCTGATGGTAGGCCTTACGTGCTGCGATAATGCTGCGATCTATATCGTTGACATCAAAAAACTGCTCGCCATATAAATCCATCAAACGTGTTTCAAATAATTGCCCGCGTGATAAGCCTGTCACGATATATTTAATGCCTTTTTCCCTGGCCATGTTCATACTCAGCGTATAAATAGTCTTAAAGCAACCGTTACAGACATTGCTATGTCTTTCCAGGCTATCGCTAAAGATAGCCGGCATATATTCTGTTGTTGCAAAAACGACATCGGCGTTTAGATCTTCGGTCGCGCGGCGGATATTGGCTTTTGCCCCTTCGGCGATATAGCCATTATCCAAACAAAAGACCAGAATGCGCACGCCCAGCTTAGCTAATTGATATAGTGCGTAAGTGCTATCCTTGCCGCCACTCAGCAGCATCATACAATCATACTCACTGTCGGGGTGAGGCTCGTCATCAGTAAACAGTTGCTGTAAATCCTGCATATTTTTAAAATAAGGCTGGATTTTATCCTTATATTCATCGAATGCCTGACACATATTGCAAATACCCTGCGTATTAAAACTGACCGCGGGGTAGTTAGAGGGGAGCCCGCAGTGCTGACAAAATACTACTTGCCCCGCGGGTTTGTTATGCTTGTCGACAACATTGACTACACATTCTTTAATGGCATCGTGAGTCAGTAATGCGGCTTCTATTTCGCCTGGTTCAATACGGGTACCGTTTACTTTTAACTGTTGATCGGCACGCCCCAGAAATACCATTTGACCTGCAGTGTTCCAGTAAGCCATATCGCCGGTACGGTACATTTTGCACCCAGCTTGCCAGGGGTTGTCAATAAACTTCTCGGCAGTCAGTTCCGTTTGATGCAAATACCCTCGGGCAACACCATCCCCGGCAATCACCATTTCCCCGATAACACCTGTTGGGGTCGGTTGCTGATAGGCATCCAGTAAATAAATCTGCACGTTAGCGGCTGGCACACCGATAGGTACCGATAATAGTTGATCCTGCTGTGCATCAAAGCAATGTATCATGCAGCCCACCACTGTCTCGGTTGGACCATATTCATTATAAATTTTTACCTGCTGGCTAAAGTGCTGGCTGACAGCAAGTGCCAGACTACGTTTCAGATCCTCACCACCACAGATAAATTTCTTGAGTCGCGTTGGTTTTAAATTGAGTTCCAGCATCATCGCCAGGTGTGAGGGAGTGAGCTTGATAATATCGACTCGGTTATCCTGTAGTACATCAATAATTTCTGCGCCATTTTGCTCATTATTCTGATAAATAACCAAGCGGCCACCCGATACCAGTGGGACAAATAAAGAGGTTACCGTTAGATCAAAAGCAAGTGAGGAAAATAATGGAAAATCCAGCGGTTTTTCATCGGCAGTCTGATAAGTATTCTTTGCCCAATAAATATAATTAAGCAGTCCACGCTGCTCAATCATCGTGCCTTTAGGCAGACCGGAAGAGCCTGAGGTATACAGGATATAAGCTAGATCATTGGCTTCAATGTCGGGTTCGGGGTTATCGCCAGCTTGCTGTATATACTGACTGATTAGCGACTCATGCAAACAAATGCTTTGCTTTAGATAAGCACGGATCGTATCAGGCGGGTTTTGCTGGTCTGTTATCAATGTCAGTTTTTGTTGTCCTGCAAGTGTGACATCATCAACAATAAACTGGATACGTTGCAATGGGTAGGCTGGGTCTAATGGCAGGTAGGCGGCTCTGATTTTTAATGTGGCTAAAATGGCGATAAGCAAGGCAAAACTCCGTGGCATATAAATAGCCACAATCTGCCCTGGAGTGATACCTGTCGCTAGCAGATCTTTGGCTAGACCATTGGCTGCCAGATTTAATTGTGTATAGCTTAAATTCTGCCCGGAAAAGCTTAGCGCAATTGCTTCGGGGGTGCTTTTTACTTGTTGCTCAAATAAAGCAATAACACCTTGCGCATCAGGATAAGAGCACTGGGTATTATTGTAATTAAGCAAGTAACGCTGCCGTTCCTGCGCATCGAGTAAACAGATCTCGCCTATGGGGCGCGCTGGATTAGCAATAAATGCATCGACAATAGTCAGAAAATGTTTAACCAACCATTGCTGCTGTTCCGCTGGAAATAGTTCTTGTTGCAGATCAAAGTGTAGGCTATAACTGCTGTCAGCATTAAAGTCATGTACTTGTAGGCGTAGCTTATGTTGTTTGTCACCAAGGCCACTATGTATCCATTCAGTTGTCGCTGGCAGGGTGCCGAAGTCACCAAATTTGCAGCTAATAAAATTCAGTAATACATCGTAAGCGCGATTAGACTCGGCACTTCCCATACCAGGTAGTGCATAGGCAAAGGCTTCTTGAGTCATTGCCGCGACTTTTTTTATGAGTTCTAACAGGCTATCAGTCGCAGAAATTTCCAACTGTAATGGGTGAATTTCCATAAATAACCCAGCAGTCTGTTTAAAGGCCATGCTGCGATTGGCGAAGGGAACGCCGAGAGAAAGTTGCTCTTCGCCATTGATTTTATGGAGACAGCTGAATAATAAAGTTGCAAAAATATGAAATAAAGATAACTCCAGGCTGAATGAGCGTATTCCATCCTGCTGAGCAATAGCACGTAAGTTATCGGAGCGGGCTAACCCCAGTTCTATACTGAGCCGTTGAGTATGATTGCTTTTTTCCAGGTTGTTGGGCGCATAAAACAATGTTTCTTTAATCACTTTCTGGCGTTTCTGTTGCCAGTAATTTTTAGCATTCTGGAAGCGAGGGCTAGCCTGTTGTTTGCGTTCATAGTCCAGATAATCCTGGTAATTTGCTACGGTGGTAGGCGCTGAATGGGAAAAATAGTGTGCGACCTGGCTATGGTAAAGCACCGACATAGACACGGCATCGGTAATAATATGATGCTGATTCAGGTACCAGATGTAGCGGTCTTCCGCTAATTTGAGTAAAATGCTGTCAGTCAGACTTTTATCCAGCTGAAAGTTGAACTTAACACGTTCTTGTAGCCAGTGCTCGTATCGCTGTTCAGGGGCGGATTGGGTAGAAAGGTCAATATAGTCAAGCTGGTAGTTAGCTTGGGGTAGCACATACTGCCAAGGGCTATCCGTTTGCATTTTAATGACAGTACGAAGCACATCATATTGCTCTATTAGAGCAGCAAAAGCCTGTTGGAAACGCTCAGGCTGTATAGCTCCGTTTATCCTAAAGCTGAGTGCCATATTATAGAGTGGCTCAGCAGGCGCAACCTGTTGACCCAACCAGATCAGGTACTGGCTTT
>DAOVWV010000067.1 GCA_030636485.1 Methyloprofundus sp. | reverse complement strand
GCATGGGGATCATTGGTAACTTAAATGATTACACTACCTTTCAGGCAGCGGACGCAATGAAAGCGGCGGCTGAAAATCCTTCTGGCGGCGCATCTACAGGAATAGGTATGGGCATGGGCTTCGCCATGGCAAATAAGATGAGCGAGCCTCATACTGCTCCGCAGGCGAGTCAGACAGCTGCGGCACCACCGCCTATCCCACAGCAGACTCAATACTTTGTTGCGGTCAATGGCCAGCAGTCCGGCCCCTTTAACTTAACCGAACTGCAAGCTAAAATTAAAGCCGCAACGATTAATCGAGAGACTTTAATCTGGAGCCAGAGCCTGGTGGAGTGGACCAAAGCCTGCGAGGTTACTGAGTTAAGTGCGTATTTTACGGCGATGCCGCCTCCGTTACCCAGTTAAGGCAGAAAATAATATAGTCCGTAGGGTGGATGCGCTTAAGCGCATCCACCTGAGATAATAAGATAAAAATGATTAACAAAACACAGATACAAAGCCAGACAGATCAGTTTCCATGTTCAGAATGTGGTGCGATGCTGAAATACAAACCAGGCACCCAGCATCAGACCTGTGAGTATTGTGGCCAGCAGAACGATATTACCGAGAGTCAGGAAAGCATTCAGGAATATGACTTCCATGCCGCCTTACAACAGCTTGAGAGCAGTGAAGCGACGATTGTTATTGAACAAATACACTGTGATGCCTGCGGTGCAAATTTTAAATTTTCTGCCAACCTGAATGCAGGGCAGTGCCCTTTTTGTGGTACCGATATTGTTGCCAATCCAGAAGAGCACAAATTGATTATCCCGGAGTCATTACTGCCTTTCCTCATTGATAACAGGGTGGCGAAAGAAAAATTTCGGGCTTGGTTAAAAGGCTTATGGTTTGCACCGAATAAACTTAAAAAATATGCGCGTGATGATGCTAAATTAATCGGTGTTTACATTCCCTATTGGACTTACGATAGCAATACAGCAAGCAGTTATAGCGGAGCAAGAGGCGACACTTATTATGTTAATGAACGCGTCACTTTTCAACGGGATGGACGTACGGTGACAGAGACAAGGCAAGTGCCCAAAATACGTTGGACGAATGTACGTGGGCATGTTTCGCGTTTTTTTGATGATGTTTTAATCAGTGCCAGTTCATCTTTGCCACGAGATATTATTAACGAATTAGAACCGTGGGATCTTGCTAATCTAGTGCCTTTCGAAAAAAAATATATCAGCGGCTTTCAAAGTGAAGTATATCAAGTTGGATTAGATGAAGGCTTTAAATATGCCGGACAGGTTATGGATGATACGATTCGGCGAGACATTGCCTATGATATAGGTGGCGATCATCAGCGTATACATCAGGTCAATACCCAACACAGCAATATCACGTTTAAACATTGCCTATTGCCGATCTGGTCGGCTGCCTTTTTATACCGTGATAAATCCTACCGCTTTGTGGTCAATGGCCGTACCGGCGAGGTTCAGGGAGAGCGCCCCTATAGCCGCTGGAAGATTACTTTTGCAGTTATTACTGGCTTGATAATTATAGGTGGGGGAATATTCTACCTGCAGCAATCCGGTGCATTTGAACAAGGTGAACAGCGGACTTATTATGCTTACTAAAGCCTGTATTTCGCTAAGGAACGCAGAGCATTCTCACATGCATTCCCACACCTCCGTGTGGGAACGGGAGCAAAATGCATTCTAGGTTCAGTTTTTGGACTTTTATAAGCCGGTAGTCGTCATCAGGACTTTCCGAATAACAGACTACCCACACCTTCCAGACCACCAACGGCATTCAGCAAATCGTTCAATTGCCCACCGCTACTACTTTTATCAACCATTTGCGGCACAATATTAGCGAGCTGATCCTGAGCCGTATCCGTATTGATATTAAGTGCCGAGGCATATTCTGAAATTTTATCTGAGCCAAATAAATCGCTTATTTGCTGGCCGGATATAGCCTGATTATCACCATCTCCCAGCCAGGAACCAGCAATATCAGACAAGCCTGAACCTTGCATTTTAGAGACCAGTCCACCTAAGTCCATTGAAGTACCAGAACCACCGGCTCCACTGCCAGAAAAAAGGCGGGATAATGTGCCCATGGCTTCATTTATATCCACTTGGCCATCATTATTTTTATCGGCAACTTGTGTCATTAATTGAGAGGCTAATTGCATTATATCCATTTTGTATCCTTTTCTTTAGTTATGCTGAATTAGCATTTGAACACAGCACTGTCAGAAAGTACATTATATTATTGTTGTTATATAAGCTGTTGAATTATAGGTTGAATTGAGATATAATTTGCGTGTTTAAGGCTGTGATAATCTAGTGTCCGAGTGTTTGTGGATAGCTTGCAGCCGATGCATAAAAATGCGCTTCCCAGTCAGCCTGGTTATTAATGATTTTAAACCAGGGCTTTTTAATTTGAGGGTCACCCGGTAAGTTTAAAATCGTATGAGAAAAACTATCATTAGCCTGAGCGGGCATTATGTTAGCAATCATTAAGGTGCTAATGGCTAATGTTTTATACAGAAATGTATTCATTTTTTGCTCCTTCGGAATCAATAATAATAGTTTTTGTCAGCACTGCCAATCAAAAAACACGGGCAATGCAGAGCTAGCTATCGTGTATATTTTGTAATAAGGTCTTTATATAAAGGAAATAATGCAATGAGCTTATTGCGCTCTGGCATCTCAAAATCAGCAAAATCAAATCCGGGGGCAACGCTACATCCACTCAGAGAATATGAATGCTTGTCATTGATTTCAACTGCAAAATAACAGCCTGCTTTGACTATTCGTTGTGGTGCTTCACCTTTATCAATATTAATGCCAAGCTGTTGTGTGGAATAGCTGGCATCGGGGGATATGATATGAATGGTTAAAGAAGAACCGTCATAAAAGTGCCATAATTCATCCTGCTTGATACGGTGAAATGCAGAAAAATCATCGCCAGCCAGGAAGAAATAGATAGCCGTTGAAAACATTCTATCACCTGAAAAGCGGTCCGGTAAGGCCGTTTTAGAAATTTTTTCATCAGATTTATAGGTTTGCCTGTACATACCGCCTTCTGGGTGTGCTTGCAAATTAAGTTTTTTAACCCAGTCATGTGTGTTTTTCATTTTTACTCACCTCTCATTTAATACTTAGTATGAGGTATATTATAGTTTGCGCGGCTATGAGTGTGGATAAGACGGTGTAAAGTTTAATGATCGATATTATTTTATATTTGTTTTTCTGTGCTCTAACATGAGTGCTCCATACATACGCGGTGTCCTGCAAGTATTTTAAGAATAGCTTTACAATGGTTTGTAAGTATATTATAAATATCTAATATTATTTATTAGTCAGGAGTTCATTATGAAAAATAACGTTAATATCCAGCGTCGTAAACTTATAAAATTGGCAGGTACTGGCGTTGCAGCAACTGCCGCTGTCGCGACTTTTCCTGGTCTACTAAATGCGACAACAATGAGAGTGGGGAGCCATCCCACAGTAGACTTTAACCCCGATGTAGAAATTAGTCTGACGGGAGAGGTTAAGTATGTGCAGATTTATGAGGGGCCTCAAACCCGGGTCTGGAAAGTCATCGGTAAAGTATTAAAAGGTGATAAAAATGCGCTTGCTAATGATGATAGAAGTTATCTCGCGCCTACCATTCGTTTGCACAAAGGCCAGAAAGTTCGTATTTATCTAAAAAATGAACTGCCTTCAGCCACGATATTACATTGGCATGGTTTGCATGTACCCTCTAAAATGGATGGCAATCCCATGTATGCGATTGATAATGGTGAGACTTTTGTGTATGAGTTTGAAATTCTCAATCGGGCGGGCACTTATTGGTATCATGCTCATACTCATGGCCTAACAGCCAAGCATGTTTATTCAGGGCTGGCAGGTTTTTTTATTGTCAGTGATGATGATGAGCAGGCACTTAAATTACCTCGGGGTGAATTTGATCTACCTTTGGTGATTCAGGATCGTAATTTTGACCC
Source organism: Methyloprofundus sp. (assembly GCA_030636485.1). Lineage (GTDB taxonomy): Bacteria > Pseudomonadota > Gammaproteobacteria > Methylococcales > Methylomonadaceae > Methyloprofundus. The sequence continues at coordinate 3,610 of DAOVWV010000067.1, read as the reverse complement.
GCAGAATCAGCTTAAATACAGTGGCAATATGATGCAGCGGATGCATGGATTTTTAGGGGATCAAATTCTGGTGAATGGTCAGCCTGATTTTGAATTGCCGGTTGCAACACGTGCTTATCGAATGCGCTTATTAAATGGTTCTAATTCACGTATCTATAAATTAGCATGGGATGATGGTACGCCGATAAAAGTCATTGCTACCGATGGCGGCCTTTTAGAGCAGGCTGAAACGTTGCCTTATCTGACGTTGGCACCTGCTGAACGGCGAGAAATCTGGGTTGATTTTAGTGATAAGAAAATAGGCAGCGAGTTAACTCTGCGTAGTCTGGAATTTGTTTCTTCTGGTATGGGAATGATGGGAGGACGCAGAGGTATGATGGGGGGTGGAATGCGAGGCGGCCGTGGTGGAATGATGGGAGGGCAGTCACATGCCGGAGAGGATTTTGCGGTGCTTAAAGTGCGTGTTAACAAAAAAGCGGCCACGAATGACGTTTTACCGAAACGTTTAAGTAAAATAAAACCTTTACGCTTGGCTGATTCTGCAAACCCTCAAGCCCCTAGACGTATTAGTTTATTTATGCGGCATATGTCGGCCTTGCTTAATGGGCGTTCTTATAAAATGAATGATATCAGGGAAGATGAAATTATGCCGCTTAATACTTTGCAATTAATGGAATTCGATAATGGCTTTCATGGCATGGGCGGTATGGGGATGATGGGAATGCCTCATCCTATGCATTTGCATGGCGAGCAGTTTCAAGTGGTGAAACGTGAAGCAAGGTCTAAATCGGGTCGGGAATATTCCTCTCTGTCAGAGGGCTTTCTGGACAAAGGCTGGAAGGATACCGTATTAGTGATGCCGGGTGAAAAAGTGACCATCTTGAAACCTTTTAATGACTTTACGGGTATTTTTATGTATCACTGTCATAATCTGGAGCATGAAGATATGGGAATGATGCGTGATTTATTGGTGAAATAGTATTTATACCCTGTCACTCATGAGGCGTTATGATGTTTTTAACACACTGATGTTTCAGGTTTTGTTTTACTATGGCTGAGAGTTGTACGTCATCAGGTAAAGATATAAACGGGTACTTATAAACATTATAAATAAAAAGAAGCTATGAAGATAAGTAAAAAAATCAATATTAAAGGAATGATGTGCAGTGGTTGTGAAGCCATCATTACAGAAGCGCTTGTTGAAATTGATGGTGTTATTGAAGTCAAGGCCGATTATCCTAGTGGAATGTGCCAGATCAGTTTTGAAAATAATAATATTAGCCTTGAGGATATTTATAAAACCATTGAACAAAAAGGCTACGAAATTGATTTGACCTCAGATAGTAAGGGGGGGATTTTTGTTAAAATCAGTGTGTCATTGCTGGCATTGCTGGGTATCATTTTGTTAATGGTTTTCTCGCGTAAGTTATGGCATCAATTCAGTGTGCCAGATATTAGTTCACAATTAAGCTATGGCATGATTTTCATCGTGGGTTTGATTACCGGGCTGCATTGTATCGGCATGTGTGGTAACTTTGTGATTGGTTACACGGTTAAAGATGCTGAACACGGCCGCTCGGCTTATTTATCGCATGTCTTGTATGGGGTAGGAAAAACACTTTCTTATGCCATGTTCGGTGCACTATTCGGCTTTATTGGCTCGGTTGTGAGTATTACGCCGTTTATCAGTGGCGTGAGTATCTTGCTGGCAGGCATATTTTTAATTATTTTCGGTCTTAATACGCTGAATCTATTTGTTGCATTAAAACGAGTACGGATTAAACAGCCCGAGGCGATGGGGCGTTATGCCAACAGAAAGCGACGTAATTCACGCAGTCCCTTTTTTATTGGTTTTTTCTCGGGCTTTCTATTAGGCTGTGGTCCTCTGCAAGCTATGTATATTATGGCGGCGGGTAATGGTGACCTGGTGGAAGGCGCGAAATTTTTAGCGGCATTTGGCCTAGGAACTCTACCGGCTTTACTGGGGTTTGGCATGGCTACCCGTTGGCTTTCTGGAACCATGACGCACCGAATTACGCAAATTTCGGGTGTCATTTTGATCGTTATGGGAAGTATGATGTTGAATAAAGGCTTAATGAAAACCAAATCTGGTTATGACTTTAAGTCAATGAGTACAGCATTGATTGAGCAATTAAATAATGAGCAGTAGAATATGTCTATCTTTCGCAACATTATGGTTGCGCGAAGTATAGGTTGTACTGTGCCTTATGGCATGACGGGAATTTAGCTGAAAGAAAAGAGAAATATAGCAGATGAAGGTGGAACTAAGAGCGGAGCAATTTAAAGAGCATACATTAATCGGTTGCTTATTGCGCAAATTACATATTGATATCCCCCTATTGGCTGGCTTGTTGGCATTGCTGATACTCAGCTTTATGATGCTGTACAGTGCGGGGAATAAAGACACAGCTTTACTGATTCGTCAGTCAGCACGGGTTGGGGTTGCCGGAGTCTTGATGGTGGTTCTGGCACATGTCGATCCGCGGCAATTTCAGCGTTTTTCCATCCTGCTCTATACTATTGGTGTGATTTTACTGTTTGCCGTTTTATGGGTGGGGGATGTCGGTAAAGGGGCGCAGCGTTGGCTAGACTTGGGTTTTTTTCGCTTCCAGCCTTCTGAAATGATCAAAATTACGACCCCTATGATGATTGCCTGGTATTTGTCGGGGCATGAAATTCCTCCGAAATGGCGGCATATCTTTATTGCAGCTGCCTTTATTTTAATACCGACCCTATTAATTGTGCGCCAGCCAGATTTGGGAACATCCTTATTAGTCGCAAGCTCTGGTGCATCCGTCTTGTATTTTGCAGGTCTATCCTGGCGGTTTTTATTGGGAACCACTTGTAGCCTAGCTGCATTGGCACCTGTGTACTGGAATTTCTATATGCGTGAATACCAAAAGGATCGGGTACTCACTTTTCTAAATCCTGAGGCGGATCCTATGGGGAAGGGCTATCATATTATTCAGTCAAAAATTGCGATTGGCTCGGGGGGGGTCTATGGTAAAGGTTGGCATGGGAATACCCAGTCACAGTTGGATTTTCTGCCGGAAAGCTCCACTGATTTTATTTTTGCCGTTTTTGCTGAAGAGTTTGGTTTAATCGGCTGTCTTGGCTTGTTAGTGGTCTATTTATTTATTATCGCGCGTGGCTTTTATATTGCGGTACAGGCACAGGACACCTATGGACGATTGCTTGCCGGTAGCCTGGTCTGTACGTTTTTTGTCTATGCTTTTGTTAATATAGGGATGGTGATCGGTATTTTGCCTGTGGTGGGGGTTCCACTGCCTTTAATTAGCTATGGCGGAACATCCATGGTAACGCTGTTTGCCGGTTTTGGCATGTTGATGTCTATTCATACCCATAAAAAGATCCTGCCGGGCTAGCTAGGACTACACACTTAACACGGGGCAGCTTATAAATTGTAGGGTGGGCAATCTTTTCTGCCCACCGTGCTCAGCTTTAATGGTGGGCAAAAAAACTGCCCACCCTAGGTGGCGTTTTTAGAAACTAATACCGCCTTGTAACCAGAATTTATGCGTGTCTTTATTAAATGCAGCCAGTCCATTAGACTTATCAGCATCATAAT
>DAOVWV010000213.1 GCA_030636485.1 Methyloprofundus sp. | reverse complement strand
CTGGATGCCTTTGAGGAACAACGCTGCTCAGGTACGGTGACACGTATAGCACCTTATGTTTTGGAAAAAGAGAAACAAGCACGTACAGTAGAGGTAGAAATCACACTCAGTGATGAAAAAGACCTAAACGATTTATTGCCGGGGTATAGCGCAGATATTGAAGTGTTAATCGCTAGTAAGATCAATGCATTAAGAGTACCCACTGAAGCCGTACTAGAAAATAATCAGGTATTTCTTGTAAACCAAGATGGGCAGTTAGAATCAAGAACCTTTAAACCCGGCTTGGCAAACTGGAACTTTATCGAAGTTATATCGGGCCTGTCTGAAGCTGACAGCATTGTTCTTTCCGTCGGACGAGATGGTGTCGAAGCAGGCGCTTATGTGCGTGAAGAGCAATGATAGTGCTAGAAAATATACAGCGCTATTTTCAAGTTGGCGAGCAACGTATTCATGCTTTAAATAATATCAACTTAACCATAAATAAAGGTGAATACGTTTCAATTATGGGACCTTAAGGCTATGGAAAATCGACCTTGTTTAATGTCATCGCCTTGCTTGATCAACCGTCCTCCGGTAAATATACATTAAACAATCAGGATGTCACTCAGCTAAATGATCAGGAATTAGCCAAGGCTAGACGCGAAAATATAGGTTTTGTGTTCCAGTTTTTTCATTTAATCCCTCGCTATACGGCAGCTGAAAACATTGAAATACCCATGATTTTAGCGGGTGTTCCCTCTAAAGAACGCAAACAACGCGTTGCCGAAGCACTGATCGCAGTTAATTTACAAGATCGAGCAGCACATCGTCCAGATCAGCTTTCCGGTGGACAAACACAACGGGTAGCGATTGCCAGGGCAATGATTATGCGGCCACAAATTTTATTAGCCGATGAGCCTACAGGTAATCTTGATAGCCAATCAGGTAAGGAAATCATTGCATTACTAGAAAACCTGAATCAGCAACAAGTAACCCTTCTTATGATTACACATGATGAAACGATAGGTCGTCGTGCTCAGCGTAGAATCCGTCTTATTGACGGACAGATTAGCCTGCCATGACCTTTAGCGATACCTTAATCCAGTCTTACTCTGCAATTAAAACCCAACCGGTCAGGGTTTTGCTGATTATACTGGCAATGAGTATCGGTATTGCCTCAGTCACCGTATTAACAGCCTTGGGAGAAAGTGCCCGTCTTTATATCGTTAATGAATTTGAGGCCTTAGGCACACATCTAGTCATCGTTTTACCCGGTCGTGCCGAAACCACTGGCGGGCACCCGCCTATTTTTGGCGAAACCCCCAGAGATTTAACACTCGCTGATGCACAAGCCTTATTTAGAAGTCGAAATATTGCAGCAATAGCCCCCATAAATATCGGTGCAGCCCCCGTTTCTACAAAAGGGCTGGAACGGGAAACCACTATTATTGGTTCTACCGCTTCTTTACGCCGCGTACGTCATTTAAATATGGCTCAAGGACGCTTCTTACCCGACACAGATACTAATAAGATACTGTCAGTTTGCGTTATCGGTCAGACTATTAAAAATGAACTGTTTGCACAACAACAGGCGTTAGGACAATGGCTACGCATCAATGATCGTCGCTTTCGAGTGATAGGGGTATTATCCTCAGAAGGCCAATCGATTGGGGTTGATTTTGACGATATGGTGATTATTCCTGTTACTGCCGCGCAAACATTATTTAATACCCAGTCATTATTCAGGATTTTGCTTGAGGCCAAATCCAAGCCGGCCATGTACAAGGCCGTTGATGAAATAAAAGATATTATTAAAGCCCGTCATGATGGAGAAGATGATGTCACATTGATTACTCAGGATAGTGTCGTAAAAACCTTTGATGATATATTAATGGCACTGACCTTAGCCGTTACCAGCATAGCCAGTATTAGCCTAGCGGTTGCAGGCATATTGGTCATGAATGTCATGTGGGTCAGTGTTAGCCAAAGGACTTCCGAAATCGGATTATTAAAAGCATTAGGCGCCACCAAACGTCAGATCATGTACTTGTTTTTATCTGAAGCTGCAATATTATCTATAGCAGGGGCTTTAACAGGCCTGATATTAGGTAAAGCAACCCTGTTTATTTTACAAACAGTCTATCCTGATTTTCCCGTTTATTTACCCACTTGGGCAGTATTTGCCGCTTTGGCCGTTGCTTTATTAACAGCGTTGATATTTGGCGTATTACCAGCCAAACAAGCAGCCGAAATGAATCCGGTTACTGCGCTTAGAAGGAAGTAAACATGCACTATCTGGACATAATTAACTTATCTTTTCGTACCGTTATCAGTCAAAAATTACGCTCAATTTTGACGGCTTTAGGGCTGATTATAGGTATTGCTGCGGTGATTATTTTAACCTCCATAGGGCGCGGCATTCATAGCTATGTACTGGCAGAATTTACCCAGTTTGGAACCAATCTAATTGCAGTATTTCCTGGAAAAACCACAACACTAGGCTTATCAGGCGCAACTATCAGTACAGTTCGTCCATTGTCTATGGCTGATGCGCTAAGTTTAAGCAAGCTGGACAATATTCTTGCCGCACTGCCCTTAGTTCAGGGTAATGCGCGCATAGAAGCAGGCAAAAAACAGCGACGTACTACTGTGCTTGGTGTGGGTGCAGCAGTCCCGGAAATATGGAAAATAAAAGTCGCCACAGGCCGGTTTTTACCGGCTAATGAACAAACCAACCCACGTGCATTTGCAGTGCTGGGCCATAAACTTGCGCTTGAATTATTCGGCGATAACAACCCCCTTGGGCAACGCATACGCATTGGAAGTGACCGCTTTCGCGTACTGGGGGTAATGGAAAAAAAAGGCCAGATGCTCGGGTTTGATATGGATGACACGATTTATATTCCAACAGCAAAAGCTTTAGCGTTATTCGATAGGGAAAGCCTGATGGAAATTGATCTGTTATATAAAAGCAATATGTCAGTAAAAACCATCGAAAAATCGATTAAACGTTTATTACAACTCCGACATGGTCGAGAAGATTTTACTCTGATTACCCAAGACCAAATGCTAAAAAGCATAGATTCAATTTTAAATATACTCACCCTGGCAGTAGCGGCTTTAGGAAGTATCTCCTTATTGGTTGGTTCAGTCGGTATTTTAACCATTATGACCATAGCTGTATCAGAACGTATTTCTGAAATTGGCTTATTGCGTGCAGTTGGAGCAGAACAGGGGACTATTTTTAAACTTTTTTTATCAGAAGCCTTAGTGCTAAGTTTTGCTGGCGGCAGCATAGGTGTCTTACTAGGATTGCTTATCGTTTACCTGATTAGCTTTACCCTGCCCAACTTACCGGTACAGTTGGCCTGGCTTTATATTATGGCTGCATTTGCTATTTCCTTACTGATTGGTCTTGCTGCGGGAGTAATTCCAGCAATGAAAGCAGCTCGTTTACATCCGCTGGATGCTTTACGCTCTGAATAGTTTTTCTGATTTAAGCAGGTGGCTTTTCAGTAGAATCTGTACTGTGTTTGCCGGTAAGCGGTACAAAACTAACCCCAAGAATTGACTGAGTCTCGATTTCTCCGCCTGGCTTTTTTTCCACAACCATCAGCTCTTGAGAGTGATAAGGCAAACCAACAGGAATGACCAGTCGAGCACCAACTTTCAGCTGCTCAACCCAGGGCTTAGGGATATAAAGAGAGGCGGCGGTCACGATAATACCGTCATAAGGCGCATGTTCCGACCAGCCATAATACCCATCGTAATTGCGCAGGTTTATATTTTCATAACCCAGTTTTCTGAGCCTACTACGTGCATTGACAGCCAGTGTTTCAATAATTTCGACGCTATAAACCTGTTTCACCAGGCATGACAGAACTGCGGCCTGATAACCAGATCCCGTACCGATTTCCAGAATACGGTCGGTAGGTTTTGTATTTAATAAGTCACTCATCAAGGCGACAATATAAGGTTGAGAAATAGTCTGCCCTGAGCCGATAGCAACCGGCCCGTTATCATAGGCACGGTTTTGAAACTCTCTAGGGATAAATTCATGCCTAGGTACCTGTTTCATGGCCGCCATGACTCGAGCATCAAGAGCATTTCTACCAATAGCATTACGGGTTAAGCTGACCTCCATTTCAATACCCTTTAACATGCGTTGCATATCATTCATCAGTCATACTCCAAAGTCAATGTGTACATAAATACCTGTACACTCAGTTTGCTAAAAGGTTTAGCTTCATGCCTTTTCTACCTTTAGATTCGAACACAACT
>DAOVWV010000224.1 GCA_030636485.1 Methyloprofundus sp. | reverse complement strand
TGGCGCGTAAGCGTGTCATAGGCACCCGTTGTTCCGGTCTTGCACTGCGACTGTCAATCGGTGTTTCAGTATCCACACTTAAAGGCGCGGTCTCTACCACTGGCTCAGGACTGCTCGCTTTAACGGCAACAGGTTTAACAGCTATATTCTTGTTCAAATAATCCTGTACATCGGTTTTAGTGAGCCGGCCACCTTTGCCTGTCCCCGTAATCAGTGCCGGATCAAGGTCATTTTCAAAGATAATGCGACGCACAGCCGGGCTAAGCGGAATATCACTCTGCACTGTTGCGTGTGCCTCGCTCGCAACGACCGACTCTTTATTTACAGTCTCTGTATCGTTGCTGATCATCGCCAGCAAGTCACCATTTTTGACCGTACTACCATCCTGAGCAACGATCTCACTCAGTATTCCGGATACAGGTGCCGGCACTTCAAGCACGACCTTATCGGTTTCCAGATCAACCAGATTATCATCCTTCTGGACGCTATCTCCCACCTGTTTATGCCAGCTAATTAAAGTCGCATCAGCAACTGATTCGGGGAGTGTCGGGACACGTATTTCAATGCTCATGATATTTTCCTTGTAGCAGCCGTTTGACCATATAAAGCCATTTCGACCACTTCTTTTTGTTGTGCTATATGTTTAGCCAAATTACCGACTGCGGGTGAGGCAGAAGCCGGGCGGCCACAATAAATTAACTCCAGATGTTCAGGGTTATAATTAACAAAATTATGCCGTGATTGATACCAGGCTCCCTGATTTTGTGGTTCTTCCTGACACCAGACAACGGTTTCTAAATGCGGGTACTTACTAAATTCAGCCATATAATCATCGGCAGGAAAAGGATACAGTTGCTCAATCCTGATAATGGCAACATTTTCAAGCTTATCCAAAGAACGCGCCTCCAGTAAATCATAATAGACTTTGCCTGAGCAGAGTACCAGGCGCGTGACTTTTTCTGCCTTTATTGCTTTATCTGTTTCGGGGATAATCGTCTGAAAATGTCCATTGACTAAATCCTCCAATGTTGAAACAGCCGCTTTATGCCGTAATAAACTCTTAGGAGACATAACAATCAATGGCTTACGATAATTCCTGATAATTTGTCTACGCAGTAAATGAAAAATCTGCGCTGGCGTAGAAGGCACACACACCTGAATATTCTGATCGGCACACAGTTGGAGATAACGCTCCAAACGCGCCGAAGAGTGCTCAGGCCCTTGTCCCTCAAGCCCATGTGGCAATAGCATCACCAGACCTGACAAGCGCCCCCATTTAGTTTCACCCGAGCTAATAAACTGATCTATCACCACTTGTGCACCATTTGCAAAATCGCCAAATTGCGCCTCCCAAATGGTTAAGGTTTCAGGAACGGTAGAGCTATATCCATATTCAAAGCCCAATACCCCCGCCTCAGAAAGAATCGAGTCAAAAATCTGCGCCCTACCCTGCTTGATATCCAGATGCCTAATAGGAATATAAGACTCACCATTCAACTGATTATGCAAAATAATATGCCGGTGAAAAAAGGTACCACGCCCTACATCCTGCCCCACTAGGCGGATATTATATTGATCCATTAACAAGCTTGCATAGGCCATATTCTCGGCAAAGCCCCAATCCAGAGGCATCGCTCCCGCCGCCATTTTGCGCCGGTTTTCCATGATTTTAGCAACCCGGGCATGTAACTCAAACCCAGGCGGTAAGCGTTGTGATTGATTATTACAAAAGCGTATGCGCTCCAAAGGAACACGCGTCTCGCAAGGGCTATCCCAGCATTGTCCCAGGTATTTATCCCAAAGTTTGGAGTAGGAATAATTAGAATCGATAATCGGTCGTGAAACCTGCTTTTCAGCATCCAGTAAATCCTGATAAGATTGCTCCATCCCTTGTACTTGCTGCTCAGTGAGAATCTCCCGTTTAATCAGCTCAGCCGCATAAAGCCCACAGGTTGTGGTCAATGCATTGATCTTTTTGTACATCATCGGCTGTGTTGTCGCAGGCTCATCCGCCTCATTATGCCCACGGCGACGATAGCAAATCAGATCAATCACCACATCTTTATTAAACGTGGCCCGAAAATCCAGTGCCATTTGCGTGACGAACAGTACCGCTTCGGGATCATCCCCATTGACATGGAACACGGGTGCCTGAATCATATTGGCCACATCAGTGCAATACAGTGTCGATCGTGCATCGAATGGATTGCTGGTGGTAAATCCAATCTGGTTATTAATCACCACATGCAGCGTACCGCCCGTTGCAAAAGCACGGGTTTGTGCCATATTCAAGGTTTCCATCACGATACCTTGCCCGGCAAAGGCGGCATCGCCATGAATAAGAATAGGGATGACAGTATTCGCATTGTCCTCCCCATGCCTGTCCTGCCGAGCTTTAACCGAACCTTCAACAACCGGGTTAATGATCTCCAGGTGAGAAGGATTAAAAGCCATCGTCACATGCGCGACACCCCCGTCGGTCTGCATATTAGATGAAAATCCCATATGATATTTGACATCGCCGGTAATAACCCCAGGGTTAGTCGCTGCCGTCCCTTTAAATTCATTAAAAAGTTGCGCCGGGCTTTTTCCTAATATATTAATCAGCACATTTAACCGGCCTCTGTGTGCCATGCCAATAACCAATTCTTTGGTATCATAGTGCCCTGAACGTTGAATAATCTCATCCAGAATAGGGATCAGGCATTCGCCCCCTTCCAATGAAAAGCGTTTCTGACCCACAAAATTACGATGCAAATATTTCTCTATACCTTCGGCAGCCGTCAATTGCTCTAATAACCAGATTCTTTTACTATCATCAAGACCTTCCCCAGGCCTGGAACCCTCCAGACGGTTTTTAATCCAACGCTTAATATCAGCGTCAAATATATGCATATATTCGGTACCGATATTGCCACAGTATATTTCTTTTAGGGTACTGATAATCTCTTTTAACGGTAAGCGGTCAACACCATATAAAGTCCCGGTATCAAACAAGGTATCCAGATCAGGTTCAGATAAGCCGTAATAATTGGGATCAAGATCCGGAACATTTCTATGGATGCTCCCGAGGGGATTGTTGGTCGCCATTTCGTGCCCGTGCGCACGATAATGATTAATCAGCCGCGCAACAGCCGATTGTTTTTTAACACTTTCTTCGGTAAAGCCTTGCAACTCAGCAATGCGGGAGGAATTAGACGAAGCCAGCAGGGCAAAACGCTCTATGACTGGGCTATGTGCAATATCACGTTTATTATGTTTCTGAGGTAATTGTGAAAATTTTTCACGCCAGGAGGCTTCAACAGAGTCCGGATCTTCCAGAAATTGTTCGTACAAATCTTCTATATAAGGAGCATTACTCCCATACAGAGCCGAGGTATCTTGAAAAAATTTAAGCAAGTCACTCATAAAAAATCCGGTTTATTGTACATTTAGTTATAGCATAGGCTGTCATGCTTATATTATCAAGAAAACAGAGTAGTATGATAGTGCTGTAGTAGATTAAACGTAACAAAAGTAGGATTAAAAAGAGTTAAGTCAAAAATAGCAACACCCATGATGCCACCAAAGGTTACAAAAACCAAAATACCTTTTATATGCTGCACATTGCTCAAATTGCTATTTGCTATCAAATGACATACCATTGCTATCAAATAATGGTTAGTATACTTATGGAGTTGAATATGAATAAAGTGATTGTACAAAGTCGAGTATCTCAAGAACTAAAAAATGAAGCTGAAAGTGTTTTTTCAGCTATGGGGCTTACAGTTGCCGAGGCCATTCGCCTTTTCCTAAACCAAACAGTGACTGATTATAAATTCCCCTTTGTACCCACACTAAGGCAGCCAACAACTGAATTTCAGGCCGCATTACGAGAGTTGGACACAGGCAAGGCAGAACGTTTTAATAATGTGGATGACCTGTTTGCAAGCTGGGAAAATGAGGAATGACACGATATATTGAGCAAACAAACCTTTTTAAGCGACAGATAAGACTGGCAAAAAAACGTGGACTCAATCTTGATAAATTACAAAAAGCTATCCGTTTACTGACCCAAAATAAACCACTCCCTCAAGAGTATAAAGACCATAAATTGCTTGGAAATTTTAATGGCTGTCGAGAATGCCATTTAGAGCCAGATTGGTTACTTATCTATAGGCTAACG
>DAOVWV010000236.1 GCA_030636485.1 Methyloprofundus sp. | reverse complement strand
GCGGCGTTACCTATGCGCCCAAAAAATGATTGATTGGTCGGAGCCTGGCTGGCAAACTCCTGGCTTTGATAGGGGGTATGCCAGATTTGCATGGGATGAATACGGGTAGGTTCGATTTCGGCGGAGAAAATAACAATCGTTCCCTCGTCTGATAGGGCGTGGCCGTGTCCATAAATAGGGGTTTGCAGGGATTGTTCGATAACGTTATAGGCAAACAGGCCGACGATACCCTGTTCAGGCTGGTAAAACACATACAGAATATCTTCGCCATTGGGTGAATTAATGCGTCGCCTAAATTTTAAACCGTCCGTTTCGGTATCGTAGGTTTTGTATTCCCCGGTTTGTAGATAATAGCCGCCGGGGAAAATAATGCCCTGATCTTCAGGTAATTGCACGCAGGATTCCCCCACTGCATCCAGACGCAATACGCTTTGTGTGGCACTGTTAAAAATCAGCAAGCGCCATTGCTGTTCACGATAAGGCAGAATTTTCAATAAAATCAGATGACCGACTTTTGCATAGGCAATTTTTGCATCATCCAATGATTGGGTTTTATCTTCCACTTCTTCACGATAGATACCGTGGCCATCATCGGTATTGTCTTCGACCTTGATGGTCAAATCACCATTGATGGTTTCCACAAACACGGTATCCAGAATATTCACATGCGGGTGACGGCCATTAACCGCATCATCGCGGGTGGTTTCCTGCCACTCAAAGTCAAAAGCAGGGGGCAGCTGAATATCACGTTCACCACGATTATCAATATAGTCTACTTGCTGGCCGTCGGCGGAGATGGCCCAGCGGAAAACACGAATATCCTCCAAGCGCTCGCCAATTTGAAACCCTGCCAGTAATTTACCGTTTTTAACCGTGAGTTCCAGTAATTGGGTCTGTTTGTAATAACGGTATAATTCGGCAAAATCATTGGCAAATGAAGTATCCGTCAGAAAGCTATTTGCCAGTGGCTGTTGTTGCATGTCGTATTGCGCTTCGTCTTCCCCTTTTGTCAGGCGAAACAGAGAAAACACATCTTCAATGCGGGTTTCTTTTTTCAGGCCGATATAAACGTTATAGCCGAAGAGCAGCAGATCCCCCACCTGGACAATATCACGCGCGACACAGTTATTTTCGGTGCGTACCCGAACGCGTGCGGCAACCGCCATTTCTGAGCTACCAAACTCTGCCAGGCGTGCTGTATTTAAAGCCTGGGTTTGTTGTTTAAGCTTTTTTCCTTGTTCCAATAGGCGTTTACGAATGACTTCGTAAGCACCGCCTTCGGCAACGGCCTGGTCTACGATATTGTTTGCTGGTGTTTGTTGTTCTGACATGTTTTTTTCCGATATGCTTATAAGGGCTTACTCCGTTTAGTGACGCTCAGGCGTTCACGCCTATCTTTTTTCTTGTTTTTCTTTTTACGCTCAGCGGCTTTTTTCTTATTGAGCTGTTTACGTTGCTTGGTATAGGCATTAGTTTGCTGATTCATCCATGCCCGCTTGGCTTTTTTGGCCTCTTTTTTACGCTTTTCTCTGCGTTTTTTAGGCACCTTGTCTTGCTTTATGGCTTGTCTTAAGCCCTGTGTAGAAACGGTATTATCTTTAAGCTCTATCTCTTCAGTGTTGCTGGTTGAGGCAGGGCAGGGAACTGCCTGGTATTTGGTTTGCTCATTGACTAGGCATTTGTATACTTTTGCAGAGGCGGGTGAAACAAATAAGCTTATGATTAATAGGCTGGTTATTTTCATGGTTCCCTCGTAAGAAAAGTTATTTGCACATTGCCTGGTTCCTTCGCGGACTTGCTATTTTATGACTCTAATGGTGGCTGTGCAGCCCCCGTCTGATGAATAACCAGGGTATCTCCTGTGCGTAAAATGCCTGCGCTATCATGTAAGGCATTCTGACCAAAGTAGACCTTGTTTTTCCATTTTCGGGTGCGTGCCAGGGTGCGTAGAGGCTCTTTATCACTGAGCGCAGTTTCTGGGTCTATTTGCGGTACTGAACAGCGTGAACAGGGTTTTGGTAGCCTAAAATTAATGTCGCCTATACTGACTTCACGCCAGCTATCTTCAGCATAGCTTGTACAATCAGTGATGACTAGATTGGGGCGAAAGCGACGTATGGATAGCGATAAATTCATTTGCTGGTTAAGCAAGGCGAGTGATGCGTCGGAAACGATTAAAAAAGGGAAGCCGTCACTAAAGGATGTCTGGTCATGGCTGAGGGCGTAATTTTGGTCAACAGTGCGGATGCTGCTCTTAGCTTGGTAGACTAATTGGCAGTTTTGTTGTAAAAAATCACTAAACCATTGGTCGGCGATTTTGCTAACGGCAAGCGCTGCGCATTGGTCATGCCAGACGGTGACATTGATGCTATGGGCTATTTCAGGTGCCGCTAAAGAAAGGGGTAAATCAGGCATGTCAGGGGCTGAGACGATCAGTTGATGCTCGCTTATACGTGTTTTTATCAAGGCCATTCTGGGGAGGCTGCGTTGTGATAAAAACTGCTGCTGCGCATCAACCAGCATCCATTGGCGGTCATATTTCAGGCCGGTTTTGGTGACAATGGATTGCTCTAGCTGTATGCCGGCTAGGGATTTGATGGGATAAATGAAAATAGCATTGAGAGAGGGCATAGTATAGTGTTCAGAGCTTGGGCGTTAAGGGTCGGTAAAGACTGCTGCAATATGCTTTTTAAGGCGGGGCAAGGTTTTGTATCGCTGGCTCCCCAAGTCATTATGCCATTGTAAAATCTTTTGCATGAAGCATGGCCTGGTCAATTAAGTCGTGCTGGGGAGTGTCAAAAAGTATGCCATACTCAAGATCACCGTATTGATGGATTATTTTTGCAGGTACTCTCCAGATATCACCCCCTTTGATTTTAAAATTTAAAGTCACTTTTGCATTGGGTGGGAATTTATACCTTGAATGGATGCGAGCGCCTTTTGAGCTAATATTGGTGACTTCAACATGAATGTGTCTTTTGGTCTTTAAGCGTTGTTTAAGCGTAATAATTGCTTTATTGCGCCTAGACGAGTTGTAGCGTATTGCTTTACGTTGGTTGATGATGGAGTCTTCTTCAAAAGAAGAGGGGAAAAAAATATCAGTGATCATAATGAAGCAACGCTATATTCTTTTAATTAAAGGAAGCCAACTTAAAGCGAGAGGGGCAATATTTAAGTATAATGTAATTCTAGAAATTTTCTGTAATTTACCCCATGTTTTTTACTAAACCCTAAAAGATGATGTTCGCCCGTATACTTTTGACTTTGTCGCTTAGTCTGTTTTTAAGTTTTAATAGCTTTGCAGAACATAAGCAAGAAATTAGAATTGCCTACTTAACTCAGGAAAAGCAGATGCCTGCGGCATTGTCTAATCTTGCCCCTTTTATAAGCGATAAAGGTCTGCAAGGCGCTTTATTAGGCTTAAAGGATAACAATACCACGGGACAGTTTACTCAGCAGAGTTACATTTTAAAACAAGCTGTTGTACCACTAGGGGGGGATGTCAAGCAGGCCTTCACCGAGCTAATCAAGCAAGGCTTTCAGCTTTTTATTGTTAATTTACCGGCAGAGCAGTTAGTTGAGTTGCATCAGTTGAATAATAATCAGGCCTTATTGTTTGATGTTGCAACGCGCAGCGATGCTTTTCGGCATAATCAATGCTTGGCTGATGTGTTGCACTTATTGCCGAGTCGCGCGATGCGTGCCGATGCTTTGGCGCAATATATGTTAAAAAAGCGCTGGCGGAAATGGTTTCTGGTGGTGGGGAATGCACCTGAGGATGCCTTGTACGCGCAAGCGCTTAAGCGTTCGGCTAAACGAATGGGGATGAAGATCGTTGCAGAAAAAAAATGGCTACATAGCTATGATGCACGGCGTACGGCTCAATCTGATATACCGGTCTTTACTCAGGTCGATGATTATGATGTGCTGGTGGTTGCTGATGAGCAAGGGCTATTTGGTGAATATATTAGCTACCGAAGCTGGTTGCCCAGACCGGTTATTGGTACACAGGGATTGATTGCCACGGCATGGCATCGCACTCATGAGCAATGGGGAGCAGTGCAAATTCAGAACCGTTTT
>DAOVWV010000109.1 GCA_030636485.1 Methyloprofundus sp. | reverse complement strand
GTTAATAAAGGAGCGGGGGGCTCGGGTTAAGAAGGATTTCTTTCCAGAGCGTTTGATTTTTGTTGTAGGCAGTACTCACCAGGGAGAGGATGAGATATTTTTGGATGTTTATCAGCGCTTAAAGCCACAATTTCCGGCGCTGTTGTTGATATTGGTGCCCCGTCAGCCTAGGCGTGCTGATGAAATTTCACAGTTATGCCGGGCGGATGGCTTAACGGTTATCAGGCATACCGAAAACAAGCCCAATACGGAGTCTACCGATGTATTTTTAGTGGATGCGATGGGAGAGCTAAAGCCAATGTATGCAGTCGCTGACTGTAGTTTTGTCGCCGGTAGTATGGTGCCCATTGGTGGGCACAATATTTTTGAGCCCATATTGCTTGATGTGCCTGTATTGTTTGGGCCGTATATGAAAAATTCTGAGTTATTAGCCCAGCAGTTGGTTGCTGCAAAAGGGGGAGTTCAGTGTTTTGATATAGAGGATATAGTGAGGGCAGTAACGCTAATATTTAGCCGGGCAGAAGAGAAAAAGCGGTTGGTGAGTGCGGGGCGGGCTTTTGTAGAGCAAAACAAAGGTGCGTTACAGAGGACGGTGGCGATCATTAATCAATCATGCGCGCGCACAGACCCAGATATCAATTTGGTTAACCCCCGTTGATTTTAGAGCTTTGGCGAGTTCATTAGCGGTGGCACTGGTGGTCATGACATCATCCAGAATGGCGATATGCTGAGCCTTGGGTTTTGCTATCACCTGAAAGGCATTTTTAATATTTTTGTGTCTTTGTTTCGCGCTTAAGGAGACCTGGTGAGGGGTGTCTTTGATGCGTAGGCAATAGCGGTTATCAATGGGGATGGAAAGTTCTTTTGCAATGACTTTACCAATTTCCAATGATTGATTAAAGCCTCTCTGTTGATAGCGTTTTGGATGGAGTGGTACCGGGATAATCAGTTCGGGGAGTTTGGCCTGAGTGCGTAGGTGACTGGCTAATAGTAAGCCTAATAGACGGGTATATTTATACGTGCCATTAAATTTACACTGATTGATTAGGTAGCGTATGGCACCCTGATGTGTGTAAGGGGCATAGGTTCTATCAAAAGCGCGTGGGTTCTTCTGGCAGTCTCCACAAAGAGATAAGTTCAAATTATCATTTTCAAATTGTTTTGCACAGCAATAACAATGGTTTCCGGTCTTTATTTGTGCATCAAGACAGGGTTGGCATAAGTCCATGTGTCCCATGCCTTTATTTTCACACAAGATACAACTAGGCGGAAGCAAACTATATTGTATAATATCAATCCAGTTGTTTACCATTTTTAGTTTATTAGGTTGACCAGTCGGCTTAATTGATAATTTAGACCTAGGAGATTAACAGAGTGTCATCACAAATAGTAAATAAAAATTCTTTGTTGCGTCATGATTGGCAGTTAGATGAAGTAAAACCCTTATTTAATCAGCCTTTTAATGATTTACTTTTTCAGGCTCAAACTGTTCATCGCGCTCACTTTGATCCTAATGAAGTGCAGGTCAGTAGCCTGTTAAGTATTAAAACCGGCTCTTGTTCGGAGGATTGTGGTTATTGTCCACAAAGCGCCCGGTATGATTCAGATTTAAATCCCGAAGCGTTATTACCGCTTGAAGAAGTGATGAAGTCTGCTCAACAGGCAAAAGATCAAGGGGCTTCGCGGTTCTGTATGGGAGCCGCATGGCGGAGCCCTAAAGATAAGGATATAGAGCGTGTGGTGGAAATGGTGCAAGGGGTGAAGGCGATGGGGATGGAAACCTGCGTGACCTTAGGTATGTTGACTGATAAGCAGACAGAAGCCTTAAAAGAGGGCGGTCTGGATTATTACAACCATAACCTGGATACTTCGGAAGATTATTATTCAGAAGTGATTACCACCAGAACTTATCAGGATCGTTTAGATACTTTAGGGCGTGTACGGGATGCAGGGATTAATGTCTGCTGTGGCGGTATAGTCGGGATGGGGGAAAGTGATACAGATAGAGCTAATTTATTGATAGAACTGGCTAATTTACCTAAGCATCCTGAAAGTGTGCCAATTAATATGCTGGTGCAGGTGGAAGGTACGCCATTGATGGGAACGGAGGCGCTTGATCCTTTTATGTTTATTCGCATGATTGCCGTCGCGCGGCTATTAATGCCTGAGTCGCGTGTTAGGCTATCAGCCGGACGTGCGGAGATGTCGGATGAAATGCAGGCATTATGTTTTTTTGCCGGGGCAAATTCCATTTTTTATGGAGATAAGTTATTAACGACCGATAACCCAATGACGAATCATGATCTGGCGTTATTTGAGCGCCTGGGAGTGCGATCAGCGGGATCAAGTTATGCATAGGGTGTGTGATGGTGTGCATTGCCAGAATTCCAAATGAAAAATGATTTATGCAGTTAAAGCAAAATAACTTATGTGTGCAGCTTGATGAATTGAAGCGGGCGGATTTATATCGCTCTAGGCGAGTCATTGAATCAGGGCAGGGAATATATCTCCATGTTGATGGGCGC
Source organism: Methyloprofundus sp. (assembly GCA_030636485.1). Classification (GTDB taxonomy): domain Bacteria; phylum Pseudomonadota; class Gammaproteobacteria; order Methylococcales; family Methylomonadaceae; genus Methyloprofundus. The sequence goes on along the minus strand of DAOVWV010000109.1, from coordinate 3,587 downwards.
AAAGTGTTGAATTTTTGTAGCAATGATTATTTGGGGCTGGCTAATCATCCCGACGTTATTGCGTCCTTTAAGCAGGCAGCTGATAAATATGGAGTGGGGAGTGGTTCAGCGCATTTGGTCTGTGGGCATGGGCGAGAGCATCATGCTTTAGAGGAAGAGTTGGCTGACTTTACCGGGCGTGATCGTGCCTTATTATTTTCCACTGGTTATATGGCAAATCTGGGCGTGATAGCGGCATTGCTGGGAAAGGGGGATATCGTGTATGAAGATAAATTAAATCATGCCTCGCTGCTGGATGGTGGTTTGCTTTCGGGGGCGCGGTTTAAGCGTTATTTGCACAATGATATTGATAATTTGCGGCTAAAAATGCAAGGCATGGCGGCAGAACATCAGGCAATGATTGTCACCGATGGAGTGTTTAGTATGGATGGTGACTTTGCCTGTTTAGCCGCATTAGCCGAGATCGCTGAACAAAGCAAAGCGCTTTTGATGGTTGATGATGCGCATGGCTTTGGCGTTCTGGGTAGAACAGGTGCTGGATTGGTTGAGCAGTGTGCCTTAAACCAGCAACAAGTGCCTTTGCTGGTTGGTACTCTGGGTAAGGCATTTGGGACGAGTGGGGCGTTTGTTGCTGGTTCTGAGGTGATGATTGAAACTTTAATCCAGAAAGCACGTACTTATATTTATACGACTGCATTGCCGCCTGCCATAGCCGCTGCTACCCGCACAAGTTTACAGCGTGTCAAGCAAGATGGTTGGCGCAGAGAAAAAATTAATAGCTTGGTGGCGCGATTTCAAACAGGTGCAAAACAATTGGGTTTATCATTAATGCCCTCTGAGTCAGCAATACAACCCATAGTGTTAGGGAGTAGTGACCTTGCGATGCAGGCGAGTGATGACTTATTGCAGCAAGGTTTTTGGGTGAGTGCCATACGCCCGCCTACTGTGCCGCAAGGGAGTGCGCGATTACGTATTACCTTTTCTGCACTACACCAGGAGCAGCATATTGACCAGCTATTGGAAGCCTTGGACAGATTGCCGGGATCGGTGAAATAAATCACGAAGGCATGAAAAAACGAAGCAAGATTAGTCAGAGAATATTCTGCTAGAGGCGGTGTAGTGTTGCGGGCAATTGTCCGCTCTTTTAGGGGGCAAGTGCCCTAGGAACAACTTAATAATAATGATGATAAAAGCCGGGAAAATTCGACAAGCCAGGGCTGATCTAAAATGACGGTGTTGCATAAAGAAATCTATGAGCAGGGAGAGCCTGTTGTTATGTTGCATGGCTGGGCAATGCATACTGGAGTATGGCGAGAATTTGCGGAGGCTTTGGCAGTACAGCGACAGGTTATATGTCTGGATTTGCCCGGACATGGTTGCAGTGAAAGTGTGGAGCCTTATACTTTGGAGCGGCTGGTGGAGGTAATCTATGCAGAACTGCCTGAACAGCCTTGTACTCTGGTAGGTTGGTCTTTGGGGGGCGCTGTTGCATTGCGCCTGGCTGAGAAATATCCACAGCGGATAAAATCTTTAGTGTTGATTGCCAGTAATCCACATTTTATCAAGACGGATGAATGGCAGGGTGTGCCAGTACAGGCACTTAACGAGTTTGCGCGTAACGTGCAAAAGAATTCTGCACAGACTTTATTGCGCTTTTTGAGTATGCAGGTGCAGCAGGTGGATGATAGTAAGTCGTGTTTAAAAAAAATTAAACTGGCGATGCAGGAATGTGTACCACCTGGGCTAAAGGTGTTGATGGCGGGGTTGACTATTTTACAGACGGCTGACTTAAGAGCTGCTTTGGGTAATTTGAAGATACCTGCAATGATGATTTTGGGTGAGCTAGATAGCTTGGTGCCGGTTTTGCTGGGAAAGCAGTGTCGAGCGCTACAGGCTCAGCTACAGGTAGAAGTTATTGCCGGGGCAGGGCATATCCCTTTTATTACTCACCCGCAGCAGGTATTGATTCTGATACATGAATTTATGCAGCGGGGGCATCGTTAATGGTAGGGCTTGTATTGGATAAAAAGCTAATCAGACAATCTTTCGCCAATGCAGCTCAGAGCTATGATGCAATGGCCGCTCTACAGCGTCAAGTGGGGCATGAATTAATTAACCAGGTTACTTTGGTACCGGAAGCCTTGGTGCTTGATGTTGGCTGTGGAACGGGTTTTTTTACCCAGCAATTACGTGATAAAGCATTAATGAAAAATATTATCGCATTGGATATTGCGATGCCTATGCTATTAAAAACACGGCAGCGTCTTGGTTGTGGTGAGGCGCTGTTGTTCTGTGCCGATGCGGAGCGCTTGCCTGTTGCTAGCGGCTGTATTGAAGGGGTAATGTCTAATTTAGCCTTGCAGTGGTGCTCAGGTCTGGAAGCAATGTTTGTGGATGTGCACCGGATTTTACGAACTAACGGGCAGTTTGTATTTTCTACTTTTGGAGAAAGTGCTTTATGTGAGCTAAAGGCGGCATGGGCTGAGGTGGATGATTACCCTCATGTGAATGACTTTTGTGGGCTGTTGGAGCTTAAGCGGCAATTACAGGGAGCTGGGTTTGTGGATGTGCAACTGGAAAGTAAGGTTTATCAGTTTAAATATAGTCATGTGATTGAATTGATGCGCGAGTTAAAGGGAATAGGTGCGCATAATGTCAATCAGGCGCGTAATAAAAGGTTGACCTCAAAAGGACAGTTACAGGCATTGTTGAGTGCATATCCCATAGATGAAGATGGCAAAATCACGGCAAGTTATGAAATTATTTATGTACAGGCAAGAGCGGCGGGGTAGGTATGGCACAAGGCTATTTTATAACAGGCACTGATACCGGTATAGGAAAAACCTGGAGTACTGTTGCTTTAATGCAGTATTTTAAAAATCAGGGTAAAACGGTCATCGGAATGAAACCAGTTGCATCGGGCTGTGAAAAAATTGATGGGCAATTGAAGAATGAAGATGCATTATTGTTGCAGCAGCATGCATCTATTGTGCTGCCATATCAGGATGTAAACCCCTATGCCTTTGCGCTGCCCGTGTCTCCGCATATCGCTGCGGATAAGCAGGGAGTTGAAATAGAGTTAGAAAAAATTAAGGCTCAGTATCAGCAGTTAGAAAAACGGGCGGATGTGGTGTTGGTTGAAGGTGTCGGTGGGTGGATGGTGCCTTTGAATGAGCGGCAGACTGTTGCAGATTTGGCATTGCATATGGATTTACCCGTTATCGTCGTCGTTGGCGTACGTCTTGGCTGTATTAATCAGGCAAAATTGACCTTTGCGGCGATTCAGCAGGCCGGAGTAAAATCTCAGGGCTGGATTGCATCTTGTGTGGATAAAGATATGCTGATGATAGATGAAAATATACAAACTCTTTGTTTATCAACAGAGTTGCCATTATTGGCCGTGTTTCCTTATGTGGATTCGCTAAATCCCGAGTGTTTTAGTCAGAAATTTCCATTAAAATTATAGACATATAAAAGCTTTGTTTGTTTATGGTTTTATGTATAATGACGTTTCTTATAATAATAAATCGGAGAAAAAAATGGCTTTAATCACTTGGACTGAAGAGCAATATGGAACTAAAGTTGGG
>DAOVWV010000124.1 GCA_030636485.1 Methyloprofundus sp. | reverse complement strand
GTAACCCGCAAGTAGATAAGGGCCGTGTGGCTGTTGTCGTTGCATGGCGGCGATACAATGTGTCGCGATTGCTTCAATACTGCTATGCGGGAGCTGGGTATCATAAATGCCCTGTGCCTGAGGACCGAAGAGGCTTTGTTTGAGTTCGCTGCAATGGGATAACGGATTATAGTGAAATAAATTACCGCCTGTGGTATGTAAACAAAATAGTGCTGGTTTAGCTCCTAGTGATTTTATTGCAACGGCCTGTGCTAGTGTGCTTGTGCTTACCCCTGCCCTGATTAGCTTGGCCTGGCCTTGAATTGTTCCGCCATCAAACCATAATGAATCCAGTGGTAACTTGGTCGCAAACAGTTTTTCGACTCGATCTATTAAGGACACGGCTAATAATGAATGGCCACCCAGGATAAAAAAATCATCTGTTATCCCAAAGTCATTACGATCCAGTATATCTTCCCAGGTTTTTAGCAAATGTAATTCGAGTTTATTGGCTGCTTGCTCCGTTTGCTTTAATTTTGTTTTATTTATTAAATCAACGGATGGCAAAGCGACTGTATCCAGTTTGCCATTTGCTAGTTTAGGAAATATGCTAAGCGATATAATGGCAAACGGTAACATATGAGCTGGTAGTCTGACTTGCAAAAAAGCCATTATTTCCTGTTGCAAGAATTTTTTCTGTGGTCGAATAATCACATAAGCCAGTATTTTTTTACCTGTCACCTCGGACTCATTCACTTGCACGTGGCAATTCTGAATACTGGGATGTTGCATCAATCGCTCGGTAATTTCCCCTAGCTCTATCCGGTAGCCACGTATTTTGACTTGATTATCTATGCGCCCTAATAATTCTATGCGACCATCGCTAAGATAACGTGCTAGGTCACCTGTTTTATAAAGCTTTCCGTTATTATGCGCGGTAAATGGATTTGTTATAAATTTTTCGGCATTTAATTCGACACGGTTTAGATAGCCACGGCTAACACCAGCTCCTGCAATATGTAATTCAGCAGTGATGCCGATGCCAACCGGCTGTAATTGTGCATCAAGAATATACAGCTGGGTATTGGCTATCGGTCGTCCAATTGAGGGGGAGTGGTGTGGACTGCGTATGCAACGAGCCGAGTAAACGGTGGTTTCAGTTGGACCGTATAAATCAATGACCTTGCTTACGTTCGTTTGCTGATAAAGCGCATCGACTAGCTCACGGCTTAATGGCTCACCAATCATGGAGATGGTTTGTACACTGGCAGGTATTGCAGTGCTGTTAAGTAACTCGCTAATAGAGGAGGGGACACCTGCAACCCATTTCACTTGTACCGAGTAGGGGAGGTCAATCAGCTGGAGAATGTTTTCAACCAGAATAACGCGCCCCCCCTGAGTCAAGGGCAAAAAGGTTTCCAGTACCGATGGGTCGAAGCTGTATGTGGTTGCTGCTAATACACCCTGTAAGTCATCATCTGTAAAGTCCTTACTGGCCGCACTCAATAACGCGACAACATTGCGGTGTGCTACCGCGACACCTTTGGGTCTACCCGTTGAGCCAGAGGTGTATAAAATATAGGCCAGTTGTGCGCTGCTAACATCTTGCTGTGGATTGGAGACCGGTTGATGATGTCTGGTTTTATCCAAAAATGTCAGCTTGTCATGGTCGCTGGAAAATCTTTGCGCATAGCTGCAAAGCGTGAGTATTCGGCAAACATCTGCATCTGCCAGCATAAATTGTATATGCTTATCTGGATAGCTTAGTTCTATCGGTAAGTATGTTGCACCTACTTTTAAAATAGCGAGCATGGCGGCAATAATATCCGGTGTACGCGGCAGGTAAATGGCAATGACCTGATCAGCCAGATTTTTTTCTGAATTAATGAGTTCCCAGGCTAAGTTATTTGCATGTTGATTAAGCTGAGTATAACTTAACGTCGATTGTTCAAACCAGACAGCGATAGCATCTGGGGTCTGTAATGCCTGTTGTTCGAAGAGCTGATGAATAGTGCTCTGATAGGGATAAGGCTCTGCTGTTTGATTCCAGTCATACAGCAATTGCTGGCGTTGAATATCAGGTAAATACTCAATATGGGCGATATTTTTATCAGGTGTTAATAATATATTATGCAGCAATTGTTGAAACTGTTGTGCCATACGCTCAATCGTTGTCTGTTCAAAAAGGCTGGTATTATATTCAATTGTTCCTTGTAATCCCTGCGAGTCTTCTCTTATGGACAGTGCCAGATCAAATTTGGCAGTCTCTGTGCTAATGGGGATAGGTTCCAGTTCAAGACTCGGTAATGCCAGTATAGGCGTTGCAGAATTTTCTAACATAAACAATACTTGAAACAGTGGATGTTTGCTCATGTCCCGTTCGGGCTGTAGGATTTCTACCAGCTTTTCGAAAGGAAAATCCTGGTGTGCAAAGGCCGCTAAGGCCATCTTTTTTATACCTTGCAGTAACTCTGTAAAACGGGGTTGAGCAGAGAAGTCGCTACGTAATACCAGAGTGTTAACAAAGACACCAATCAAGCCTTCCAGCTCGGAGCGGTTACGCCCAGCAACGACAGTGCCAGTTACGATCTCTTCCTGTCCACTATAGCGGTGCAATAATAATTGAAAGCTCGCCAATAAGGTCATAAACACAGTGACTCGGTTGTGTTTGCAAAAGTCAGCTAATGGCTTGTTGAGTGATGCAGGTAACTGAAAATGTAACTGTTTACCTTGATAACTTTCTATTTGGGGACGAGTATGATCTGTGGGTAAAGCGAGAGGAGGCAAATCAGCCAGTTGCTGTAGCCAGTATTCCTGGTGGATGTCCTGTTTTTGCGAGGATAATAATTCCCGTTGCCAACAGGCATAATCAGCGTATTGGATATCAAGTTCTGCTAAGGATGTAGCTCGTTTATTTAGATAGGCACTGTAATGCGCTTGTAACTCTTGAGCAATAATGCCAACAGACCAGCCATCGGCAATAATATGATGTAAGTTAATTAATAACACATACTCCTGGGATTGCATTTGTATTAATACAATGCGATATAAAGGCCCTTTTTGCAGGTCATATAATTGAGCTGAAAGATTATTTAGCTGCGTTTGCATAGTGCGCTCACGCTCTTCGAATAGGAGTTCGCTTAAGTTTAGCAGCTTGAATTGCACCTCGCGATAAGGATGAATGACTTGTATAGGCTCGCCAGCCTGTTCGGCAAAGCGAGTGCGCAATATTTCATGGCGAGCAATGATTTTGTTAAAACTCCATTGCAGAGCATCTAAAGAAAGATCCCCCTTAATGCGTACTGCCCATTGTAAATTATAAACATTTGACTCTCCCTGTAGTTGCCTCATAAACCATAAACGTTGTTGAGCATAGGACAAAGGAAAGCTATCTAGCATTATCGGTGTCTCATTATTTTCATTATTCATTATTACACTCGTTGGTGTTAGGGCGGTTAAATTATTCGGTTGATATTAGCATAGATTTGTTTATTTAAAGGGGGGATACATTTTGTCTCGTATTATAAAATTAATAGACAATAAAGCGTTCAACTGATGTTTTTAGGATTATCTATGGGTATAATAAAAATCATAAGCAAGCCATAAAATTCCCTTGTTTTTAAATGGGATAAAGAAAAAATGAACAATATAACGACATTAACTGGTTTATTTAAAAGTAATAATGCGCTACAGATTTATCGCCTGAGCGCATTATTGTGTCTGTTTATTCTGTTTAATCATGCTTACCTGCTGATCAGTCATTTGGGTGGTCATGGTTTCCGGCAAAATATCTTATTTTTTTCCGTATTGCAACGTTTAGGATGGATGGGGTCTAGTGTATTAACACTTAGTGCAGTGATAGGGTTTTATTATGGTCGCTTTTTTATTGCCTGGTCAGAGCTGGAAAATAGCTTGGCATTACGTCGTTTTATTACTTTTCTGTGTATTGTATTAGGAGGTGGCTTTGCCATACAGGCTTATAATTTTTATTTTTCCCAAGGGTATTATATAGACCGCTTCTTACTGCTGATGTTGATTGTTCTGGTTTATTGGCGGCCAGTGTTTGTGTTTGCATTATTATTCATATTATTACCATTGATATGGCAGTGGAATGTACCACTCGGCGGATATTTATGGGGAACCCTACAGCATGTATTATAAGTATTAATCTTATTTTGCGCCTGGTTAGTGCTTAATGCCTTTAATCGCCATCAACACTCTATTGATTTTATCTATCTTTGCTGCTGTATGATAGCTGCCGTCTATTGGAGTCCTGGCTGGCTTAAATTTAAAATGGACTGGTATACACTGGATCAGGTGCGTTATATGCCATTGGCTGCTTATATACATGGCTGGCTTACAACGCTAAATTTGCAACAGATTGTCAGTTATGCGCAGTTTATCGCTCAGTTTGAAAAAGCTGTGCATATTTTTGTACTGGGCTTTGAGCTAGTCGCCTTAGTGTGTTTCTGGCGGCATCAATTTAATAATCGCCAGCCTGTTTCATTGTGCCGTTTTTGCCTTATACGGCTATTCAATGTGGGCCTGGCTTATCTTTAATATGGGCTTATTATTGCTGTTACTGCGTATTGATTCTGCTCAGCAACTGTTCACACCACTACGTTTTATTCTGTCGATAGTGCTGATATTTACTGCGACCTGGTGGCTTGAGCCAGCGCAACTGGCTTGGTACAACACCGCTCTCAGTTATACCTACAGTTATCAGGCCACGGGAGTCAGCGGCAAGAAATATAAGCTGTCACCGCATTTTTTTAGTCCCTACGGGGATATTATGACCATGGCCAATTTCCGTTATATTAGCCCTGAACCTCGTTTGGTAGGGCCTTATGGCATTACTCAAAACCCTCAGACAGTACAGAAATTACAAACGCTTAAAACGGCCAGTGATGTTTTTATGTTGGAGAAAAGTAACGGGCGGGTTGTCTATAATGCCATTAAGGCAGCACAATTTTATGCATTTCTTAGTGATTATCTTACGCATTATAATGCGTACTTACGCACAGCTAAGCCCTCGTTTTTTATCGAGTGTTGTAGTACCCTCGCCCAGTTTTGGAGTCTGGAACCCGAACAAGCCTATACTGGGCAAGAGCCTATAAAAAATCTCTCGGTTTTGGAAGTGACGACATTCTATGATAATGTTGAACTAAAAGTTATTCGTCAACAGTTATTAAATTCCCTGAGCCTGCCATGATACGACGATTAAAAAGAACCAGCGACTTTGAACTGGCACTGCAAATTAATAACGAACACTTTATTAATCCCCCTCGGCTAGAACAAAAAAACTGGCTATTAAATAAAGTGATGCAAGAATTTGCACATGACCTAAATGCACTCAATGACCAAGCTAGCGAGTTTGTTGCCGGTCAATCATTGGGCTTGATTAATGATCGTAGCCAGATCACTTTAAGCGATGCCGAAATTATGGAAGACTGGCAAAACCCCATTATGCAGGCGATGGCAGATATTGTGACCGCCACTGTCGGTGATGTACTGGAAATTGGTTTTGGGCGTGGTGTGTCAGCGAGTTATATACAGCAGGCAGGGGTAAATTCACATACCATCATTGAAGTCAATGATTCTTGCGTGCAGCGATTTCACCAATGGCAGCAACAATACCCGCAACGAAATATTTCCCTGATCCATAGTTTGTGGGAAGAAGCGGACGAACAGCTGTCTCTTTATGACGGTATTTTTTTTCATACCTTTCCACTGACTGATCAAGAATTACTGAGCGCAACTCTATTAAACACCTTTGCTCAGCCATTTCTTACCGGCGCTGCTCTGCACC
>DAOVWV010000052.1 GCA_030636485.1 Methyloprofundus sp. | reverse complement strand
GACATCGTTGACAAAGTACGGGCAAAGCGGGCAACAGCCGATTTATTTAAAATCATGCCGATAATGGGGATTTTTAACATGAGGCGGTCAAGAAAGTAATTGAATTGCTTGGAGCGTTTTTTGAAATAACTAAAGGTCTTGACAGTCGCTATTACGGTTCCAACGACATAGTACCAATAGGCAACCATCCAGTCCGAAAGCCCCATCACCCATAATGTAAAGGCGGGTAAAGTCGCGCCAAAACTGTCAAATAACTCTTTGAAAACGGGCACCACAAAAATTAGCAGAACAGCGGTGACAACAAAAGCAACGACGACAACGGCAATAGGATAGGTTAACGCTTTTTTGACTTTTGCTTTGATGGATTCTGATTTTTCTTTATAAGTCGCAATTTTGTCGAGCAAACCTTCCAGTATTCCGGCTTGTTCACCTGCATCAACAAGGTTGCAAAATAACTCGTCAAAATGTAGCGGGTGTTTACGCAGTGCCTGGGCAAGTGTATCTCCGCTTTCTACATCAGTTTTAACGTTCAGTAGTAATTCAGCCATACTCGGGTTTTCATGTCCCTTGCCGATAATATCAAAGGATTGTACCAAGGGTACCCCTGATTCAAGCATTGTCGCGAGTTGTCTGGAAAAAACAGCAATATCTTTTGTGGTAATCGCAGCTTTTGAAGCCGAAAATAATGGCTTAGGTTTTTTCTTAATGGAAATAACCCGTATGCCTTGTCGGCGTAATTCTGCACGGCCTGCTATTTCATTGTAGGCAACCAACTCACCTCTAGATAGGTTCCCTTTTTTATCTTTACCTTTCCAGATAAAATCTATTTGTTCAGTGTTTTCTGCCATAATTATTCCCTTGTTACTCGGTCGATTTCTGCTATTGATGTAATGCCCTGCATGATTTTGAGTAGGCCGGAACGTCTTAAATCATTTATTCCTTCTGCTTGGGCCTGGTCTGCGAGTTGCATTGCATTACAGCCTTCCAGAATACGGGTACGCATCTGTTCGCTAATGGGCATGACTTGATAAAGGCCGACACGCCCTTTATAGCCGCCATTACATCTATCACAGCCCACAGGATTATAGACGATGAAACTACCAATCTCCTCTTTTCTAAAACCCGCTTCCAGCAAAGTATTTTCTGGGTAATTTGAGTCTTCCTTACAGTGTTCACACAGCCGCCGGGCTAATCTTTGCGCCATGATCAGCAGTACCGAAGAGACGATATTAAAGGCAGGGATACCCATTTGCAGGAGACGGTTCAACGTTTGCGGGGCATCATTTGTATGCAATGTCGATAACACCATATGCCCTGTCTGAGAGGCTTTAACCGCGATTTCAGCCGTTTCAAGGTCACGAATCTCCCCAACCATAATAATATCAGGATCTTGTCGTAAGAAGGCTTTGAGGGCGGTTTCAAAGGTAAGCCCTGCTTTAGTATTCATATTAACCTGATTAATGCCTTCTACAGTAATCTCTACGGGGTCTTCGGCAGTAGAAATATTTCGGTCAACGGTATTGAGTATATTTAATCCAGTATAGAGAGAGACGGTTTTACCACTTCCCGTGGGTCCTGTCACTAAAATCATGCCATAGGGCTTTTCAATGGCATCCAGAAAAAACTTTTGCTGTTCTGGTTCAAACCCTAGCTTATCAATACCAAGCTGGGCACTGGTCGGGTCTAAAATACGTAATACGACTTTTTCACCAAATAGCGTTGGGCAGCTATTAACACGAAAGTCAATGGATTTGTTTCTTGACAGTTTCATTTTAATACGCCCATCTTGTGGTACGCGGCGCTCTGCTATGTCCATTTTGGACATTACTTTTATGCGGGAAATAATCCGGTGAGAGATATTTGAAGGTGGGCTTGCGACCTCATGTAGCATACCATCACTTCTATAGCGGATACGGAAGTTTTTTTCATAGGGTTCTAAGTGTATATCCGAGGCACCTTTTTTAATGGCATCCAATAAAATTTTGTTTACAAAACGTACGATAGGCGCATCATCTACATCACTTGTTATAGCATCACTATCCTGCTCTTCGCCGTCAGACAGTTCAATATTATCTAAATCCGCATCCAGTAGGTCATCCATACTGGTGTCGTTAGCTTCAAGAAAAAGCTCAATGGTCGTGTTCAGCTTATCTTCTTCTACGAGTATTGTTTCTGTACTGTAGCCGGTATGAAACTTAATGTCATCTAAAGCCTGAACGTTGGTAGGGTCCGATAAGGCAACAAAAAGCCGCTTGCCTCTTTTGAGTAGAGGTAAGGCATGATGCTTACGAATGAGGTCTTCACTGACCAGGTTAGCGGGTAAAGTTGATTTATCAAGTGCAGATAAGTCAAAAAAAGGCAGGCCAAACTCGGTGGCAGCAAGGTTGGCAATTGCTTTTGCTTGAATAAGCTGTTTATTAACGAGATAGCTAATCAGTGGCAATTTGCTTTTTTTTGCATCTGCACTATGAGTTGTTGCGTCAGTTTCCGTTAATAAGCCTTCTTTTACAATACATTTAAGTAAGCCACTAAATTGTTGTTCAGATAAATTTGCTGCCATAATGATATGAAAAATTTAATATATACTTAATAAATATAGATGAAACCTGAGGGATAGCAATTAATTAATTGAATAATAAATGATGAAATGAGTCTAGCTGTTGATAAAGTTGAATGGCAGTAAGGGACTGTTATCTTGATCGCATTAAAATGACGCTTACCCAAAAACTCAAGAAAGTGATTAATAAATCATGAAGAGCATGGGGTCTGTAAAGTGAGTTTTTCTCGCTGAATTTGTAGGTTATTCACTGGCACTGCTAGTCTTCTACTATGCTTGGCTGTGCAATACGGGGTGGTAGGTACGGAAGAGCAAGAATTCAATAATATCCGGGGCTGGCTTGTTTCTACCTACGTAGGAACAAGCCAGACTTTCGGGTATTATTAAACCCTCGCTCCTAAGCCGTTTTTATAGTGCCTGAATTTTAATTAATTGTTCGTTAAAATTAAGCAATGAGCTTTGTGCTTTGGCTAGCTTCTCTTTTTCTTTTTCAATCACCGCAGTCGGTGCTTTATCGACAAATTTAGGGTTATTCAGTTTCCCTTCTATGCGCGGTAAATCTTTTTCCAGTTTCGCGATTTCTTTTTCCAGTCTGACAATTTCTGCCTGTTTATCAATCAATCCCGCCATTGGAATTAGAATACGCATTTCATTGACTAAAGCAATGGCTGATTCTGGTGCTGTATCGCCTTCTGTCAGGCAGCTAATGGATTCAATCCGGCCTATTTTTTGTAAATAAACCTGTGCCTGAGGCAAGTATTGCTGATCGGTTTCTGTCACATTTTCCAGTAACACAGGCAATGGCTTACCTGGCGCAATATTCATTTCCCCACGAATACGGCGTACACCCAGAATAAACTGTTTAGTCCATTCAATGGCAGCAACCGCTTCGGCATCATGTTGCGTCACATCGGCTTCAGGGTAGGGTTGTAGCATAATGGTATCGGCCTGCACACCAGCCAGTGGTGCAACGCGTTGCCAGATTTCTTCAGTGATAAAGGGCATAATCGGATGGGCAAGGCGCAATATGGTTTCTAGCACGCTTAATAAGGTTTTACGGGTTCCGCGTTGTAATGCCTCGTTTTCCGACTGCAAAGAAATTTTGGATAATTCTAAATACCAGTCGCAGTATTCATTCCAGATAAACTCATAAATTTCCTGTGCGGCGTTATCTAAACGATAGGTTTCAATGGCATCACTGGTCTTTGCAATCACTTCATTCAAACGCGAAACAATCCATTTATCGGCCTGGCTGTACTCTAAATCTCCCCCGTTTAGGCCACAGTCTTGTTCTTCGGTATTCATCAAGACGAAACGCGCGGCATTCCATATTTTATTACAGAAATTACGATAGCCATCAATACGCCCACCATCCAGGCGTATATCGCGCCCGGTTGAGGCCAGGGAAGCAAAAGTAAAGCGTAAGGCATCTGTTCCGTAAGCTGGAATTCCATCGGGATAGGCTTTACGTGTCGCTTTTTCAACTTTCTCCGCTAGATGTGGCTGCATCATGCCTGAGACACGCTTAGTGACTAAGTCTTCCAGACTAATACCATCAATCAAGTCAATCGGGTCTAGTACATTACCTTTCGATTTAGACATTTTCTGGCCTTCGGCATCACGCACCAAACCATGAATATAGACCTTTTTAAAAGGCACATCACCCATAAATTTTTTGCCCATCATAATCATCCGGGCAACCCAGAAAAAGATAATATCAAAACCGGTGACCAGAACGCTGCCAGGGTAATGCTGCTCCAGTTCAGGTGTTTTCTCAGGCCAGCCTAAGGTAGAGAATGGCCATAATGCAGATGAAAACCAGGTATCCAGTACATCTTCATCCTGTCTTAAGGCGTAATCATCGGCGAGGTTATGTTTTTCACGCACTTCCTGTTCAGTGCGGCCCACATAAATATTACCTAATTCGTCATACCAGGCAGGGATACGATGTCCCCACCAGATTTGCCGGGAAATACACCAGTCCTGAATATTATTCATCCATTCGTAATAGGTGTTTTTCCAGTTATCGGGTACAAATTGAATTTCGCCGCTTTTCACCGCTTCTAAAGCAGGTTCTGCCAATGGCGCAACTTTGACATACCATTGATCCGTTAATAAAGGCTCAATAATACTGCCCGAACGGTCACCACGCGGCACCATCAGTTTATGGTCTTCTATTTTTTCCAGTAAGCCTAACGCATCTAAATCCGCAACGATTTGTTTACGCGCAGCAACGCGATCTAAACCGATATAGGCTTCAGGAATTAAATCCTGTTCATCTTCCTCATTGCCACGCACCGCTGCATCAGGGGTGAAGATGTTAATCAAGCCACCATGAATCTGGTCTTGAATTGATGATATTTCTTTATGTCGTGTCCAGACTTCATAATCATTAAAATCATGTGCTGGGGTGATTTTAACGCAACCCGTTCCAAATTCAGGATCAACATATTCATCGGCAATAATCGGGATTAAGCGACCCGATAACGGTAATTTAATATATTCGCCTAACAAATGTTTATAACGTTCATCGCTAGGGTGAATCGCAACAGCTGCATCACCGAGCATGGTTTCCGGACGTGTCGTGGCAACGATTAAATGTCCAGTGCCATTCGATAGCGGATAGCGCATATGCCACATGGAACCGTTTTCCTCTTCGGAAAGTACTTCTAAATCGGATACCGCCGTATGTAACACAGGATCCCAGTTTACCAAGCGTTTACCGCGATAAATCAGGCCTTCTTCATATAAGCTGACAAAGACTTCTTTAACCGCTTCAGACAGTCCATCATCCATGGTAAAGCGTTCACGTGACCAGTCTAATGAGGCTCCCATACGGCGTAATTGTTTGGTAATCGTACCGCCTGACTCTTCTTTCCAATCCCAGATACGTTCAATGAATTTATCGCGGCCATAATCATGGCGTGTTTTACCTTCTTTATTGATTAAGCGTTCAACCACCATTTGCGTAGCAATTCCTGCATGGTCAGTACCAGGTTGCCATAAGGTGTTATAGCCTTTCATACGATGATAACGCGTCAGCGCATCCATAATCGTATCCTGGAAGGCATGCCCCATATGCAAACTACCCGTTACATTCGGCGGGGGAATCATGATGCAAAAGGATTCGCCTTCCTGCTTTGGTGCGAAATAGTCTTTTTCTTCCCAGTGAGAGTACCAGCTTTGTTCGATTGCAGCGGGGTTATATGTTTTTTCCATGAATATTTTTGTAAAATCTAGTTAATGTTGGTTTGGCTGATACTTAAAATGAAGTATATTGCGCTTTATAGTTTTGAATATCTGCTTGTAAAAGAGTGTAGCAGTGGTTTGTAGGAAAGTCAGTTCTTGATTCCATTAACATTACAATGCTTTTTTTCTTTTTAATAAACTCTCGAATAAAATTGCTTGAATTGTCGCCGTGAGTGTCTTTTATATCAGTTGTTTTTTTGGTTATCAATTTAGAAACAAGCTGTTCTGCTAATTTTTTTACTTTAATCTCTAAATCATGACCTCGAAAATATAGAAATACATTAGTAGAACATAAACCTTTATTGGAGAAGTTTTCAAGCTGTACACTCGATAAAGTATGAGTTGTCATATTTTGATATGGCGTTGGATCAATAGTTAGGTCGTCAATTGATGCTTTAATGAGGCTTAACTCATTTGTATTTTCATCTAAATATTGTAAAAAAACACCATAAATATACTCTGACCAATTTACCAGTAATCGCTCTAAATGATTTTTCTCAAATCCTTGATAAACACAGGCAGCATCAAAGCATAGCTCAGTTAAATTAATAGGGTTGTAATAATAATTTTCAATTGCATAAGCATAAGTTTGAAAACAAAAATCACTGCGGTATATTTCTGTGTTTTTAGACAGTAGGTAATCGTAATCACTATCAATACAGATCAGTAATTTAACACCTAAAATAATGCTTCCACATTCTACTGCTTTAAGAATTGTACCTTTACCATTTGCTGTCCCTGTAGCTGATATTTCTTGAACGGTGACTTCTAGCTCTAATTTTTTAAACTCTTTAGTCCAGAAACGTACATCTTCATAAGCTTCGACATATGCAGTAATACCGAGTGTTTGACCAAAAGCTTCATGGGCTTCGTTTAGCTCTGTTGAAAATCCAAAATCAGGAATGCTTTCTGTTACGTTCATTGCAATAAACTAAGCTACAGATAGCTCTAAACAATGCCCTAACCAGCCTTTTTGCACGAGACTAGGTGAGTGCGTTGCAATGATAAACTGATTGTCAGGTGCGAGCTCAGATAAGTCCTTAATTAAGTTACGCTGCCATTTTACATGAAGAGATATTTCTGGTTCATCAAATAAAAAAACATCCACTTTGTCTTTGTATAAAAATACGACAAAGAAGAGGTAAATTAAAGTTTTTTCTCCACGCGAAAGTAGATGCCATGAAATTTCTTCTGCATTTTTAGTAAATTTCAGTGTCAGTTTATTTTCATGGTCTCTTATAATTTCTTTGCCAGACTCTGAAAAGTAAGTGTTGAGGCGTGTTACCACGTTATTAATTGCGCTTGCTTTATTATTCCATTCTTCAAATTTTTCAGACTTTTTAATTATCTCTAAACTTTCGCTTTCTAGTATGAAATCTTTGGCAATATTATTAATATGTGACTCTGTAATTTGAATTGCATCTCTTAAATAAGCAAACCTATCATCAATGGAATTCTTGTATAACGACCAATAATTTAATGAAAAATCAATGCTACTTTTTTCTATATTATGCAGGGTGGTTCTATCTTCTTGAAATAAAAAAGCAAATGGCTTATTGGAAAAATCTTTTTCAGGGTGTTTTGTATTGCCTACATCAGGAATAGTGAGTGTTTGTATATTCAGTTGTCCTTTAATTTCACCCGAATAATTGATATGATGAATTGCTTTATTTTCTTCACTACTTTGATACAAACCTTCAATTTTTTTTAGCTCATTAAAATTATGCAAGCTTATGCTTTTTTCAGTAAGCCGAATAATTTCTTCTTTAATAGATTTTTGCTCCCCTACCTCTGGTAATATTGCGGTTTGAATGACAAGACCGTTATCAAATTTAGCTTCAGATGACCAAAAACGATTTTTGGACGTTGCAGGCTCTCTCTTCCTGGAGTGAATATCTAAAGAATCATAAATAATATTAAGTAATGTACTCTTACCTGAACCATTAATGCCTGTCAGAAATGTTACTCTGTCTGTAAAATTCAGCGTTATTTTTTCTTTATCCCAGAGGTTGATGATTTCTATTGTTGAAAGGTGCATTTTTCCTTTTTCCTGAAATTTAGCCATGACTAGATTATTACATTTTATGTGTATTCGGTGTAATACCTAATGTTTGATAATGCCGGTAGCGCAATCGCCCCGCCTGCTTTTGGGTTTCATCATTATCAAGCAGCTCAAAGACCTGCTCTAACTGTGTTATTTGTTCGGGGCAAGTTGTCGATAAATTAATCAGCGTATGTTGCCACGGAGCAGGGGGCTGTTGTGTACCAATTATAACGGTATTCACTGTATCGGGTAAGCTATCTTGAAAAATCGCATGAGGGACAAAGCTATTAGGGCGAAATGTCCAGAGTG
>DAOVWV010000179.1 GCA_030636485.1 Methyloprofundus sp. | reverse complement strand
TTAGGGCCAACCGGTGTCGGTAAGACTGAACTCTGTAAGGCACTCGCTGATTTCCTATTCGATACCGAAGAAGCGATGATTCGTATTGATATGTCAGAATTTATGGAAAAGCATTCCGTCGCGCGATTGGTTGGTGCGCCTCCGGGGTATGTTGGCTATGAAGAAGGGGGATACTTAACCGAAGCGGTACGCCGCCGCCCCTATTCAGTGATTTTATTGGATGAAGTTGAAAAAGCACATGCGGATGTTTTTAATATACTCTTACAGGTGTTAGATGATGGACGCTTGACGGATGGCCAAGGGCGTACGGTTGATTTTCGCAATACCGTGATTGTGATGACTTCAAACCTGGGTTCTGATTTAATTCAGCAACTCAGTGGTGAAGAAAATTATAACGCCATGAAACAAGCGGTCATGGCCGTTGTTGGTGGACATTTCAGACCTGAATTTATTAACCGTATTGATGAGACAGTGGTCTTCCATCCATTGGGTCAGGATCACATTCGAGCGATTGCCAAAATTCAGATTGAATCTTTACGCGCCCGTTTATCAGATAGAGACATACAGCTGAGCATTTCTGATGCGGCACTGGATAAAATCGGTGAAGCGGGATTTGATCCAGTCTACGGAGCAAGGCCTCTTAAACGCGCCATTCAGCAGGAACTGGAAAACCCGTTAGCGCAAGCTATTTTAGCGGGCAAATTTACAGCCGAAGATACCGTTAATATCGCTTTGCAAGATGATGTATTAAGCTTTAGCAAAAGCTAAATAGCCTGAGTTCGGAATAAAAAAATGTAGACAACACCTCGTCATTCCCGTAGTTTTTTAGCGGGAATCCATTGTTTAAGCATATATATCACCCTCCCCTGCTCACACTCTTCATTATGCGTTTATTCAGCCGCCCATGATCACCAAAGCATTGTCATAAAACCGTCATATAAAATAGTTTAAAATGGTGTTCCTGATAAATATTCTGAATACCTTATGAGTCAATTTACCATTTTAGTTGTTGAAGATGAAGAAGCCATCCGCAGTATGCTGGTTATGGTGCTGCAACAGTATGACTTTGAGGTGCTGGAGGCAGGCGATGTCGCAGAGGCTCAATTAATTCTGGATGACACTCTTCCCGATCTGATTTTGTTAGACTGGATGCTCCCCAAGGTGACTGGTGATGAATGGACGCGGCGTTTAAAATCCAGTGAGAACTTTCGTGATTTACCCATTATTTTAGTCACCGCAAAAGGTGAAGAAGCCGATAAAATTCGTGGCCTGGACTTAGGGGCAGACGACTATGTCACTAAACCTTTTTCCCCAAAAGAACTTATTTCAAGAATCAAAGCGGTATTACGGCGTAGTGGGAAAATCCATGACTTAACCCAGATTAAATTCAAGGACATCATTTTAGATACCGCACAGCACCATGCGAGCATCGCTGACAATGACGTTGAAATCAGCCCTACCGAATTTCGCTTACTCAGTTTTTTTCTCACCCACCCCGATAAAGTCTATAACCGCACACAGCTATTAGATCAGGTCTGGGGGCGCAGCGTTTATATAGAAGAAAGAACCGTGGATGTACATATTCGTCGCTTAAGAAAAATTCTTGCCAAATACCAGCGTGAAGACTGGTTACAAACCGTACGGGGTTTTGGTTATCGGTTTTCTGAGAAAGACAGCTAATGCGTATTTGGAACAGCGATATATTACGCCTTCTTTTAGCCGCTTTCCTGGCCGCTATAGTCAGTATTTTTAGCGGACATTTCTTATATTTACTACTGCTGATCTGCATTATCTATATTGTTCGCCAGGCGATACTGCTCAACCAGATTGAGCAATGGCTACAGTCGGGCGCGAAAAAATCCCCTCCCTCTCGTAGTGGTATATGGGGCGATATTTACCACCATATTTTTCGTATTAAAAAAACCAATAAAAAACGTAAAAAACAACTCAGCCGTATTATTGAGCAGTTTCGTAAATCCACTGCCGCCTTACCAGATGCTATTGTCGTTCTAGATGAATATGATGAAATTGCCTGGTTTAACAATGCCGCCAAACCCATACTCGGCTTAAAAAAAAGAGACAAAGGTCAGCGCCTCCCCAATTTAATTCGCGCCCCGGCGTTTATTGATTTTTTAAGCAAAAAAGATCCCGATGCAATTTTGAGCATAGCATCGCCTGCGAATGCGCAAATTACCCTACAGATTAAAATTGTGACTTATGAGAATAATGCACATTTATTAGTGGCGCATGATATTAGCTATTTAAAAAATATTGAACGCATGCGTAAAACATTTGTGGATAATATTTCTCATGAATTACGTACCCCACTGACGGTATTAAAAGGTTATTTAGAAACGCTAAGAGATATGGATGATGAGCACTCGCCCTTATTAACCCATTCATTACAGCAAATGAATAATCAAACATTGCGCATGCAATGCCTAGTGGATGATTTATTGATTTTAGCCAATCTCGAAACCAAAAAAATCACTCACCAATGCATTGAAATCCAGCCCTTGCTCGCACAAGTCTGCCAGGAAACCGGTGCTTTAGACTCCATTAATAACCGGGTGGAATTATTTGTAGATTCTGAGGTTAATATAATGGGTAACGAACAGGAACTACACAGCGCCTTTACCAATTTAATTGTCAATGCACTTAAGTACTCCCCTGAAGATTCGCTTGTAAGCGTACGCTGGTATCAGTCGGGGCAGTTTATCATTTTGGATATTACTGATTTAGGGGAAGGCATAGCAGAACTTGAAATACCTAAAATCACCGAACGCTTTTATCGAGTTGATATACAAAGAAAACAGGAAAAGCGTGGGACAGGGCTGGGACTTGCAATTGTCAAGCACGTACTCGCACGACATAATGCACAGCTTAAGATTAGTAGCCAGCTAGGCAAAGGCAGCTGTTTTAGCTGTGTTTTTCCGCAGAAGAACTTTTGTTAGGAGAAGTTACGGATTTAATAATATTCGCAAATATGGTATTAAGTTAACTTTTCAGGTAAAGTTAGAGTTTTTAAATTAACACTATAATATTTATAATGAAAAAAATTTATCCACTAACCCTATTGTTTCTAACTATTCTTATCTCTGCCTGTAGCTCATCGCTCACTAAGGATATTGAAGTCGAAGCGGCATCAGACCCCAAAGTAAACCTAAAAGCCTATAAAACATATGCCTGGATTGGATCGGCTGCAGTATTAAATGACCCAGAAGGCAAGTGGCAACCCGCTGCATTTGATATTTCCAGTGATATAAAATTTCTGATTGACCGTGAATTGCGTAACAAAGACCTCTCGGAAGTTCGCGATGAGGATGCTGAAATAGCCATGAGTTTTTTTACCGGTGTTGATATGGAAGCACAAGGCTTAAAAACTGATCCAAATACAAATGTTGAAATTCCCGCCAATATTCCTAAAGCAGCACTGATCGTTGTCGCTTTAGATGTACAGACTGGGTATGTCATCTGGATTGGCGTGGCAACAGGTAATGTTAACGAAAATGCAAGCGTTGCAACCACGAAAGCACGTATAGATTACGCTATCACCGAAATGTTTAATCAATAAACATTAGGTATAATGCCCCATAAGTACTGCCAGTCCTCTATTGACTGGCAGTATCATATTACGTAAGTGTTTAGACCCACCCTCCTTAAAGATCATTTATGGCTACACAGAATAACCACCTCCTCATAAGCATAGCCGCAATCTGTCTTATTATTGCCAGCATGAAAGCAGCGGCACCGATTTTAAATCCGTTATTTTTATCAATTTTCATTGCCATTATTTGCATCCCTTCTTTAACCTGGCTGAATAAGAAAGGCTTTTCTTCAACACTGGCAGTGACACTGGTGATGTGTGCTTTATTTATAGGTATTGGTATTTTAGGAGTTTATGTCGCCAGCTCCGTCGATGAGTTTTCAAAGCAATTGCCTTCCTATCAACATAACCTTAAACAGCAAACAGCCACGATGGTGCAGTGGTTAGAGGCACACGGTATGCAAGAAGCGGTTAAGCTGGATACGATTAAGGAGTTTGATGCCAGTAAAGCAATGAAATTTGTGGGCGGGCTCATTACAAGCTTAGGCACCGTCTTTGCGGATATGTTTCTTATTCAGCTGACCGTCATCTTTTTATTATTTGAAGGTTATGTCCTGCCAAGAAAAATTCAGCTTGCTTTTGGTAGCTCCAGTTTTAATCATCATTCTCTTGAAATCATCAATAGCATTAATCAATACCTCGCGATAAAAGCAGTCACCAGCCTGGTAACCGGGCTGTTAATTACGCTATGGCTATCCATACTCGATGTTGACTTTCCCGTTTTATGGGGCGTTATTGCCTTTATGCTTAACTTTGTACCGACGATAGGTTCCATTATTGCAGCCATTCCGACCATGTTACTGACCTTAGTGCAATTGGGGGTTGATAGTACCTTGTTTGTCGCACTGGGTTACCTACTGGTCAATATGATCGTCGGCAATATCTGGGAACCACGCATTATGGGAAGAGGTTTAGGTTTATCTACCTTGGTGGTGTTTTTATCATTAACCTTTTGGGGCTGGGTATTTGGCAGTGTGGGGATGCTGCTATCGGTACCCTTTACCATGATTGCCAAAATTATTCTGGAGCAAAACCCTGATACCCATTGGATTGCAATATTCCTAGGCTCTGAGGATGATTTGCCAGACGTAGAGACTAAAAATTAAGGTCAGTGTTGGCTACCAACTTAGCACGGGACAAAACAAGTAGGGTGGGCAG
>DAOVWV010000126.1 GCA_030636485.1 Methyloprofundus sp. | reverse complement strand
TGTTAGCTGTGTTGCTTAAGCGATTAATTCACGATATATCGTTATTTGGTGGTATTTCGGTGTTTGATACAACTTTCATGCTTACTTAGAGAGCTTTTTTGCCATAGATAAATCTTCTTCTATAACATCAGAGGAGATTATATAACCAGTTGAAAAGTATTCTCTGAGTCGTTTTTTAAAACCATCAAACCCCAAACCTGATAAAGTCGCTGCTGCTTGAAAACTCATTTTTTGTGCATGGTACATACTCGCGGCTAATAAAAACCGGGCTAACTCCGCTGGTTGTTCGCCTGCATGGCTACCCAGCTCAGAACCATAGTCTAAAAGACCAGCCTTATTCAAACTCAGTAACTCCCTGTAGATGGCTTAATTCTTGAGGTAAGGTTTTAATGACGTTATCAGTTAAGCTGAGAGCCTTTAATTGAGTCAGTTTGGCAAGTGATATGGGTAACTTGGTCAGTTGATTATCTGACAGCATCAGTAGATTTAATTGGCTTAGATGACCGATGGATTCTGGGAGTTCTGTGAGTTGGTTTTGCCATAGGGAAAGGTCGGTTAAGTGGCTTAAATTGCCAATAAATGCTGGAATCTCTGTGAGCTGATTACAGCCTAAGGATAACTCAGTTAATTGCTTTAAATCACCCACAAACGCGGGGATTTCTGCCAGTTGATTCCAGGCAAAATACAACTCAGTTAATTGATCTAATTGTGCAATGAGGTCTGGTATTTCTTTAAAGTTATTCTTCCATAAAGATAGCACAGATAATTGACTCAAGTGCACCACTGAATCAGGGAGTGCTGTCAGTTGATTTCTGCCTAATAACAGCTCAGTCAACTGACCCAAATGGCCGATTGAATCGGGTAGTTCTTTCAGTTGGTTTCCCACTAAGGATAAGATATTTAATCGCTCTAAATTTCCAATCGATTCCGGTAGTTCAGTGAGCTGGTTTTTATTCAGGTTTAGCTCAGTCAACTGGCTTAAGTGACCCATAGCTTCGGGAATTTCTGTCAGTTGGCATCCTATTAAGGATAGCTCAGTCAATGCCAATAGTTGGTTCTGCTCACGTGGAAACAGAGTATGGCTAATATCATTTATATTCGCCCAGGCAATTAATTCAGTAAACCAATCATCTTTTTTGGCAAGGGACTCGGACATTTTAACTTTCCTTCTTGTTGTAGGACGCTACATTGTTAGTGCAATCCAATGTTATAGGTGTCCAATTCTACACTGGTTTAGCCGATATTTGTTATCATCAAACATTCGTTTAACAAATGAGAAATGTATGCAGCTTACCATTGGTAAATTAGCCAGACAGGCCAATGTAACGATAGAAACAATCCGTTATTATCAGCGTAAAGGGCTATTGGATGAACCCATAAAACCAGCTACGGGGTATCGCTTGTACCCATCTGAAGCGATCTTCAGAATTCAATTTATTAAGCGTGCACAGCTATGCGGTTTTTCTTTAAAGGAAATTTTGGAATTATTATCATTGGATGGTGGTCACTGCTCTGAAGTGAAAAAAATTGCTGAAAAGAAACGCCAGCAGATTGATGAGCAGATAAAAGACTTAACAACCTTGCGTGATGTATTGGATGATTTGGTGCAAGGGTGCGAGGAAAACCCATCGACAGAACATTGCTCGATTATTGATACGCTTTCAAAAAAGACATCGGCTCATATTGAAACATAAAGAGAATGTGAAACTTTCTTGACTCCGTTCTATAGACCAGACTTTATAATCAGACTGTTGTTAAAATTTTATTTCAGGATGATGATTATGGCTATATATGAGAAGAAATCTTGGACAAATAGGGGGGCTGTGCTTGCAGCGATAGGCGCATCGGTTTGTTGTGTTGGCCCGTTGGTACTTTTGTCGCTAGGCATTAGTGGCGCATGGATTAGTACCTTAACGTCTTTTCAGTCAGTGCGGCCTATTTTTATACTGCTTACTTTGTTTTTTATAGGTTTAAGTTATCGTAAGCTTTACCTGACACCCAATGACTGCGCAACAGATGAACTATGTGCATCAGCGGACAGTCAAAAAAAACAAAAACGTATATTTTGGCTTATCTCCATACTGATATTATTCTTATTGGCATTTCCCTGGTATGCCCCGTATTTTATGGAATGAGGAAAAACGATGTCTATTAAAACGCTGTTGTTATTAAGTGGTTTGTCGGGTTTGTTTTTTATACCGACACTCTACGGGGAGTCTTCTAGTCAGGTACACAATGGCAGCCAAACCATCGTGCTTGATGTACATAATATGACCTGCCCAATGTGTAAATTTACCATTAAAAAATCTTTATCAGCTGTTGCAGGCACCGAGAATATCAGCATAAATTATGCAGATAAAACGGCGACCGTTACCTTTAATCCTCAACAAACCAGCAGTGATGCCTTAACAACAGCCGTTACAAATGCTGGGTATCCAGCAACGCTACAAAGCAGCGAAAAATAAAAGGGAGTCATATTATGTCTAGTTGTTGTTCAGGTCATTCAACCTCTTCTGTACTGGCATGTCCTCAGTGCGGTGTATCGGGTAAAAATGTCAGTATGAAGACAATGTTTCATCAAGTGAAGTTTCCTGATGTTTTGCTGCTTGAAACGGACAGTTATTATTACTGTGCTGATGAGAGCTGTTCAATGGGCTATTTTTCTCAGCAAGGAAAAAGCATTGTCAAGAAGCAGCTTAGGGCATTTACGGAAGTTAACGGTCATAAACTTTGTTATTGCTTTGATATTAATGCGGAGCAATATGTCAATTCACTCAAGGATGGGACAGCAGAAGCCATCAAGAATTTTGTGATCCAAAAGACCAAAGTCGGTGACTGTGCCTGTGAAATAAGAAATCCGTCAGGGCAGTGCTGTTTGGCAAATTTTAAGCAGCTGGAGAAAAATTTTAAAGGTGGATATCTTAAAAGACAGCTCTAATGGTTAGGGTTAATGCTCCCCTCATCAACTTGCAACTGTTCCTCCTGTTGTGGTTTAGAGCTTCCAAAAAGAAAAAAACGAGCTACTGCTCGTTTTTATTATTTAAGAATTCAACCATATCTTCGTTATTTACTCGATGATAGATTTCTTCTACAGTCAGGGTTAAGTCAATAGACTCAAAAGCCACTTTCTCCCCTAAGAAGTAATGTTGCGGAAACCAGTTATCCTTTTTTCTGAATACTTCAACATCTACAAAGTCTTGCTCAATAAGAACATATTCCTGCAAGCTTGGGATGTTTATATACTCTAATAACTTATGTTTTTCATCAGTTTTTCGAGTGGAACGAGAAAGCACCTCAACTAAAATAACAGGTTTAGTCTTGTAATAAGAGCTATCATTATCCTCTTCACACACCACCATACAATCAGGATAGCGAAAATTTCCTTTAGCTGTTTTTACCTTTATATCTGAAGTGAATGGTCGACAAAATGAGCGTTCCAAATGATTACCAAATTTTCGATAAATATTTCCAGAAATATAATCATGGTTTTCACTGGCTCCAGCCATAGCATAAATCCCTCCATTGACATATTCATGCCTTACTTCACTATTTAGTTCATTTTCCAAATATTCCTCTACACTCATTAATTTAACTTCTTTTACAGCTGACATCACTTAACTCCTAGCATAGCTTAATGTAGTGAACATACTACTGATATTTTTCATATGTCAAATTTATCTATTATGGGTATTTATTGTTTTTTCTGGCTCTAGGCTTTTAACTAATTCTAATCATACTTTAACAAAATCTACTTGGTCTTGCCTGGGCTTTGCATAGTTCAGATGCCAGTGGATAATGAGAAGTTACAATTTTTTGAAATTAACACTTACGTTGTCATAGAGTATCTACACATAATTCTTTCACAGACTCAGAGCGCGGGAACGAGGTAGGTCAGCGTATATCCTATTTCACAAAGCCGTCACCGCCCGCCGTATGCCCAATTTATTCATTCGCGAACGCAAGGTATTCGGGTGCATTTCTAAAATAGCGGCACTGCCATTTTCGCCAGATATTTGCCATTGCACACTTTCCAGCACTTTAATGATATGCGCCTTTTCCATATCCGCCAGTGATAATAAAGGCTGATCTTCCGCTGTATTAACCAGCTTAGGGTTATGCAGTGCGGCTATTTGCAAGCTTGGTTCGGGCGATAGAATCACCGCGCGTTCAATCACATTTTCCAGTTCGCGTACATTTCCAGGCCAACTGTAGCTGAGTAAATTATCCATCACTGCCTGGGGGATATGATTAATCTGCTTACTCATTTTCTGCGCATATTTATTGACAAACCATTGCACTAACAGGGAAATATCATTTTTCCGTTCGCGTAGGGCAGGGATTGTTAAGGGAAATACACTGAGCCGATAATAAAGATCTTCACGAAAATCACCTTCGGCGACCATTTTCTTTAAGTCTCGATGCGTTGCCGCAATCACTCTGACATTGACTTTAATGGTCTTTGAATCACCTAAACGCTCGATTTCGCCTTCCTGTAACACGCGCAATAATTTAGCTTGCAACTCTAAAGGGATCTCGCCTATTTCATCCAGAAAAATCGTGCCTTCATGGGCTAATTCAAAGCGTCCCATACGCCGTGCAGTGGCTCCGGTAAAACTGCCTTTTTCATGGCCGAATAATTCACTTTCGATTAAATTAGAGGGCAGGGCAGCACAGTTTATTTTAACTAAGGGGCGCGCATTTCTGGGGCTAAGATTATGTAATGCACGAGCAAATAATTCCTTGCCTGTGCCTGTCTCGCCTAAGATTAATACTGTGGTATCCGTAGGAGCCACTTGCTCGACCTGACGCAGGACTGTTTTTAAGGCATCGCTTTGGCCAAAAATATCGGTAAATTTATGATTGAGGTTGATTTGTTCCTGTAAGTAAGTATTTTCGTCCTGCAAACGGTTTTTTAATTGCTTGATTTCAGCTAAAGCCTGGTTGAGTTTTTGCTCTGCCAGTTTACGCTGGCTAATATCGCTGAACACTACTACAACACCCTGTAGCTGGTCTTTATCCATAATGGGGGTACTGACAAAATCAACAGGAAAACTGCTGCCATCAGCACGCCAGAAGACTTTATCACTGGCTTGAAAGCGTTGCTTACCCTGGATAATATTGTGTACTGGACAGTATTCTTCTGCGTTCGGAATATCGCGCCCGAAAATATGATGGATGCTTTGATCGATAGGCGAGCCTTGCGGCCAGGCCAGCATTGCCGAGGCGGTCGGATTACTAAAAGTAAGCTTGCCGTCACAATCAAAGCCGCAAATGCCTTCCCCTGCGGAGGTTAGGACTAATTCACTACGGCGTTGTAATAAGGCCAGCTCTGCTTCGGTCTGTTTTAGTTTACTGACATCCTGAACGACCACCACGGCTCCAACGATTTCATTGTTTTCCCAGATAGGGGTGCTGGTATAATGCACCGGAAAACAGCTACCATCTTTACGCCAAAAGACCTCATGCGTGACATGATGCACTTCACCATCTTTTAAGGCCAGGTAAATCGGACATTCATGTCTAGGGTAATGTTCGCCATTGGCTTTGCTATGATGGTGTTGTATATGTCCCTGTTCGCCCAGTACCTCTTGCTCGACCCAGCCGGTCATTTTCAGCGCAGCCGGGTTAACAAAGCTGACTCTACCGTCTTTGTCCAGTCCATAAATCCCATCTCCGGCAGAGCTTAGAATCAGTTCGTAGCGGCGTAAAATTTGCATAGTGTCAGT
>DAOVWV010000201.1 GCA_030636485.1 Methyloprofundus sp. | reverse complement strand
TAACGTGGTAAATAATCCTCATACAGCGTGGTCATATCAGACTGCGTTGTGGTGACAGGATAGTCAGCAAAGAAACCCAGTGCTTCACGGCGTAACTGTTGCAATAACAAACGCGCTGAAACCCGACTATAGTTTGGCTCGTTGTCAATCAGACTACGCGCACTCATAAGTAACGACGTATATAAGTCGGATTCACTCATACCATCGTAAACTGAATCCAGCGTGATTTTTAACAATTTCGCTGCATCAACCTGCTCAAGATCCGTTATCGCTTCCTCAATCATACCCAGCAATAAGGCATTATCGAGCGGCTTACGTTGCCCTGCATTATCAATGATATAAAGGCTCGGAGCCTCCTGCTCCTGATCATCCTCGCTGGCACGTTGCTGTGCATGTTGTTCACGATACAGCACATAGGCA
This sequence comes from Methyloprofundus sp., assembly GCA_030636485.1. Classification (GTDB taxonomy): domain Bacteria; phylum Pseudomonadota; class Gammaproteobacteria; order Methylococcales; family Methylomonadaceae; genus Methyloprofundus. Next base: position 4,037 of record DAOVWV010000201.1, on the reverse strand, counting down.
CGGGCGACTTTTTGCTCACCAAAGCGCATTAATGCCAGCTCAACCTGGTCTTGTATGTTCTCAATATGTACCGTTGCCTCTTCAGGCAAATGACGAAACAAGGCATTGACTACCTGTGTGGTTAGCGTATCCACGGTGTCATGTATTCTGCTGGAGTCTGATGCGGCACTACCTTCTACCGCTAAAAAGGCCTTGCTTAAAGCCAGTGCAATTTTACTGCGATCAAAGGCGGTCTGTTGACCATTACGTCGGATAACCCGGCGTAATTCAGGGGATTGATTGTTTGAATTCTCAGTCGTTTGAGCCTGGCTAGGCAGGTCTTTGAGGGGAGTGGGTGTTGCTTCGGTTTGCATAATATCCTTTGGCATAAATAAATCGCTGGCCAGAGGGGGAAATATGCAACGGCATAAAAATATCCCGCCCTGAGCCTTGACGCGAGACTCGGAGGTTTAAATCAATTCAGGTACCGGACTGAAGGAATAAATTCCTAACACCGTTGCGCGACAGTTCCGGATTGACACCGGATTCCCTGATTATATTATTACTTAAATCACTATATGTAGTGCATAGAGTGATAGTTCAGTACAATATAATGTATTTCACAGCGAATAACAAGATTTACTTTAAAGCGCTTAACGCACTCCTTTTTTATGAGCCGTTGCTTTACCGACCGCAATAAACTTTTCGATATAGCTAATTGACTTATCAGTTTCCCGCATTGCCAAAAATAATTTCTTATGCATCCCCCCTTGTCCTATAGGCATTTTTTTAAGCGCAAGTGTCTTACTTTTTTCATCGGCCAGCCAGGCGGGTAACACACAAAGTCCTCGATTTAATGCCGTCATTTCCAGCATTATTTCCAGTGATTCAATGGTTTTATGCCTGGCAGGAGAAACATGCGAGGGGGTCATAAAACAGCTATAAATATCCAGTCTCTCCAGTGGCACGGGAAAGCTTAGCAGTGTTTCATCCGCCAAGTGTTCGGGCATAAAATAGTCCAACCCGGCGAGAGGATGATTAGCAGCAAGCACGATGACTAATTCATAAACGCTTAAAGTTTCATAATGAATCTTTTCTTTTTTGACAAAATCAGGGGTCACCAAAATATCAATATGATGGTTTAACAAGCCTTCTAAGCCCGAAAATTGAAATTTGTTAACAATATCAATATCAACATCGGGCATTTTCTGCAAAAACTCACCAATAACCCCGCTGAGCCATTGATAACAGGGGTAACATTCCACACCGATATGCAGCGTCCCCTGCAAGCCTTCACCGTAGGCTTTCAGGGTTTTTTCTGTTTGCGATAACACCGGTAAAATTTGCTGGGCAACCTGTAACAGTAATTCACCCGCCTGGGTCAAGCGTAGGCTGCGCCCTTCTCTCTCCCATAAGCTCACCTCCAGCTTTTTTTCCAGATAACGTATCTGGTGGGATAATGCGGATTGACTTAGACATAAAGCATTTGCCGCTTCTGTCAGTGTACCGTTGGTATGCAGGGCATGTATTATTTTAAGGTGACTGTGCTCAATCATATATGAGGAAAACTCATTGAATAGCTAAAACTTATCATTATTACTCATCACTTAAGCCTCGTACAATAGTTTTTTTTATTCAACTAACGAGCAAAACAATGACAACAACACATAACCTCGGGTTTCCCCGCATAGGTAAAAAGCGCGAATTGAAGTTTGCTCTGGAAAAATACTGGAAACAAGAAATTTTTCAGGTTGAGCTACAGCAAATTGCCGCAAGATTGCGTAAACAACATTGGCAAGATCAGGCGGCTCTTGATTTAGTGCCCGTCGGTGACTTTTCTTTTTATGATCAGGTACTGGATACCAGCTTTTTATTAGGTAACCTGCCAAAACGCGTGGTGCAAAATAATAGTAATGCTTTGGATAATTATTTTCGAGCTGCACGCGGACGTTCAGCAGGAGATTTAGAGTCTCAATGTGTACATGCGGGCGAAATGACTAAATGGTTTGATACTAATTACCATTATATTGTCCCTGAATTTGATAAAGAGACCCAGTTTTCACTGCATGCTGAGCGATTATTACAGCAGCTTGAAGAAGCCAAGCAACAAGGGGTAAAAGTTAAACCTGTTATTCTGGGTCCAGTCACCTACCTTTCTTTAGGTAAAGCGAAAGATGACTCGGATAAGTTGGCTTTATTGGAGCAATTATTACCTGTTTATGTGCAGTTGCTTCAGTTATTGGCAGAGCAAGGAATAGAATGGGTGCAAATAGATGAACCTATATTAGTCACTGAGCTTAATGAGTCGTGGCAACAGGCTTTTAAGCAAGCGTATGCGCAATTAGAAACTAGCCCAATCAACATTCTTTTAGCCACTTACTTTGGTCAACTAAAAGAAAACCTGACTCTGGCCTGTCAGCTTCCTGTTAATGGATTACATCTGGACACGATTAATGCCAAAGACGAATTGGATCAAGTACTGACATGCCTGGCTGATGATAAAGTACTGTCGCTGGGCATTATCAATGGGCGTAATATCTGGAAAACAGACCTGACAGCCACTCTGGATTGGCTAGAGCCGGTTTATAAAACGTTACAAGAACGCCTCTGGCTGGCACCTTCATGTTCATTACTGCATGTGCCGGTTGACTTAAACAATGAGCAAGGTTTAGATGAGACCATTCAATCCTGGCTAGCATTTGCGGTACAGAAACTGACAGAACTAGAGACCCTGGCCAAAGCTTTAAATGAAGGGCGTGACAGTGTCTGCCAACAATTATCTGCTAACGCCGAGGCCATTAAAAGCCGTCAACAATCCAAACGGGTGCATGATGCTACGGTTAAACAACGTGTCAGTGATATTGATGAGGTGATGGGGCAGCGTGATTCTGCTTATCCTCAACGCGCAGCAATCCAGGCTAAGAGATTAGAACTACCGCTGTTCCCTACCACGACCATCGGCTCATTTCCACAAACCATCGAGATCAGAAAAACCCGCCGCGATTACCGGCTTGGACTCATAGACGCTCATCAATACCAACTTGCCATGCAGGAGGAAATTAAAGACTGTGTGCGCGAACAGGAATTATTGGGGCTGGATGTTCTGGTTCATGGTGAAGCCGAAAGAAATGATATGGTCGAATACTTTGGCCAGCAATTAACCGGCTTCAGTTTCACCCAATTCGGCTGGGTACAATCGTATGGTTCTCGCTGTGTTAAACCGCCGATTATTGTCGGTGATGTTTCTCGTCCGACTGCAATGACGGTTGATACGACTCAATATGCACAATCATTAAGCAATAAACCCATGAAGGGCATGTTAACCGGGCCTGTCACTATTTTGAATTGGTCGTTCGTGCGTGATGATCAGCCCCGTTCGGCAACCTGTCTGCAATTGGCATTAGCCATACGCGATGAAGTACTGGATCTGGAACAGGCAGGCATTCAAATCATTCAGATTGATGAAGCCGCTTTAAGAGAAGGGCTGCCCTTAAGACAATCGCAATGGAAAGCCTATCTGGACTGGGCGACATACGCGTTTAGAATCACTGCCAATGGTGTCAGGGACGAAACCCAAATCCATACTCACATGTGTTATTCGGAGTTTAATGACATCATCGCAGAAATTGCAGCAATGGATGCGGATGTAATTACCATTGAAACGTCACGTTCGGACATGGAATTGCTGGATGTGTTTGACCAGTTTGCTTACCCCAACGAAATTGGACCTGGCGTTTATGACATCCACTCACCCAATATTCCCTCTATAGATTCTATGGTGGAATTGATGGAAAAAGCAGCGCAACGCATTCCTGCGCAAAGGCTATGGGTCAACCCTGATTGCGGCTTAAAAACCAGAGGCTGGAATGAAGTAAAACCAGCACTGAGTAATATGGTGGCCGCTAGTAAGTTGCTGTCTGACAGGTTCAACGTTAAATAAGCGATAAAAGCCTACACCACGGTTTTGTTACTCTCTGCTACCTTTAGCAGGGCCCTAAAAGCGAACCACAAACATCATCTAGGATTTGAGCGCACTCACTACCACTAAGAAAGTGTTA
>DAOVWV010000069.1 GCA_030636485.1 Methyloprofundus sp. | reverse complement strand
ATTGAAAATCATATATATCCCCACTCCAGTTATCAAAAGATAAAATCATAAAATTAAAGCTACTATTAAAAATAATTTCATCCGTTAAGGCGTAACGCCCTCGTAAACCAACAACGGGTAATGGGAAAATAAAATCAGCTCTAGCATAATTTCGGGCTGTTTTGTTAGTAATTGTCTCATTAAGTTCTGTGTTGATATCTATTGCATAAAATTTATCATTTGCACTGTGCATAAAAGCTATATTGAGCCAGAGACAAACGGAATGAACGCTACAAAATAGAGTAACCCCGCCTTATGTGTAATAACTGGATTATGAGAGTTACCATTTGATTTTGATTATGGGGCCGACGGTCATATCAAAACCGGTAACTCTCATCTTTTCATGCGATGCGCTTAATCAGGTCGTTACTAATTCATATCAGTCGTAACTAGGAGTTAGGCACTTTACTTTACAACAGGCACTAAAGGAGTATGTCGGGCTTTATCAAGTGTTTTTAAACTTTCCTTCCAGTCAGTCGGCTCATATATGCGTGCCATACCAGCCCACCCCTCTTTAACTTCCAGGCTGTATGGTGCAAGTTCTGCAACATCCCCACAGTTAATAAATAAAGATGTTGTATCATCGCCGTTATCGCGCATTTGATCATTGTTGCGGTAAAAATCATCAGCAATAATCCAGCCTGTAGAGCCGTACATAGTCACCGACCAATAACCTCCACGAGCTTCATCGACATCAAAGTTAGGTACTCGCCATTCAGAACACTCAGGAACATCACCTTTAAGAGCGGGAGCATCAAGATACTGGATGGTATCAGAGCTGAGGCCTCCCCAGCCGTATGCAGTTACCATGTTTAAATGATGAAAATCTACATCGTCCCAATCAACACCAAAGCCTTTATCACCTTCCATTGGTGAGCCAATCATCGCATTGTGGATTAACTTTTCACGGTACTCAATAACATCATCGCTTGCAAAGTTTTTAGCAACATAAGGGTTTGAAGAGTTTGCTTCAAAATGCAACAAGCCTTGACGGCGATGCAAATCATCAATATCCCCAGTGTCTCGTGTTCTCGCTAATAAGTACACGTGAGTACCACCAGTTAAGTCACTTGCAGTAATCGTGATAGATTCCCCACGGCGAATTACTTTATGGAACAAATGATTTTCATCAATAATGTGGATGATTTGGAAATGAGCGTTATTTTTTAAAGGCACGCTAAATGTCGCCCCCTTTGTTACATCGACAACAGCATTTGAGTAAGCAACATCACGATTAGCACGGATAACTGATTGTACCTTAACCGTTACAGGAGCTTGGTGTACCCATTGATTAACTTTAGTATTTTTCAATAAGAGCCTGTAATTCCAGTCAGTCTCAGCAATACTGTAGTTTGCCCAAGTTACATTGCCAGATGGTTCTGGCTGCCACTTGATATCTTCACTATTCGATGCTCGCTCAATAGCAGGAAAGCCATCGGCATCTAAAGAAGCGTTAGAGCAGGCGGTAGCGATCAGCGATACCAGTGATAATAGGATTATTTTTTTCATAAATTTCCCCCTTTTTAATTTACAGTGTTGTTGTAGCAAGAATATAATCATGCCCCACCTTGTAAAGCTGTTGGCATAGGATGGATGAGTCTCAGTAATAAGCTATTTCGCGGTCTATCTTTAAAGGTGTTATTTTTAGAGAATAAAATCTCACTAATTTAAGTTATTAAAGATTAGGCGTTATGAGGGGGCAATTGTTTGGTAGTACTAGATTAATGGCTTCAGGCAACACCTCATAGCGAATTTTTTTGCTTTTAATGGGCTCCCCATCTAGGTTAATTGGTATCTCCATATCAGACTCCCATTCAACCCAAGGCACCCTGTATCGTTTGACAAACTCGCCATCCTCTTCAGTATTTATAATCTCATTAATTACTTGTTCCAAGCACTCTACTGGAAAGCTGTGTAATGCCACAATATCCAGCAAACCGTCATCAATCACAGCGTTAGGAGCCAGTATTTGTCCTCCTCCAGCCTGCCTGCCATTACATACAGCACCCACAATCACATCATTCTGTGATGACAAACCAGGTATACGCACCTCCCCATGATAGGGAATAAAGTTCAATGCCTGTACCAATCCTGTCAGCGTATAAGCACCACCACCTAGAAAATTCTTTAATGCCACAGGGGTATTGACTGTTACCTGAGCGCCAAAACCACCACTCGCTACATTTATAAAATGAAAGTCATTGGCCTGCACCGCATCAATAGCATGAGATTGTCCTGTTTGAGCCAAGTGAAGTGCTACTAAAGGTTCTACAGGTATGCGGCAAGCAGTGGCAAAATCATTGGCTGTTCCTAATGGCAAAATGGCTAGCTCTGGACGTGCATCAATCGGTAGCTGCATCATTGCGCTGCCAATCTCATTGACCGTGCCATCGCCCCCCCCCACGACCAAACGACGACAACCTTCTGCACACGCCTCTTGCACCAGCCGAGACACATCCCCCGCTTCCCAGGTCACCCTGACATCAACCCGACCATTTTCTCTAGCGCGATAAATTGCTTCCCGCACAGGTTCAAGCGCTGCTTTTTTACCATTTAATATTATTCGAATATCCATAAGCCCCACATTCCGCACCTACAATTTCAAAATTAGGTATTTTATAATACCCTCATACCGACCTTCATAAATCACGACAATTTAAAGGAATTCTCATCGCCATTCATATCGAAACGGATTCAATGCAAGCGCCAGCCCTCTACAAAAGTCAGAATTTGGGACACCTTGGTTTGGTGTCGGCACTTTATGACGAGCTGGGTATCGGTAATCTCATTGATACAGTCATTCCACAAGACTTTGAGCGGCGTGATGTTTCAATCGGGCAGGCGGTAAAGGCCATGGTACTTAACGGCTTAGGTTTTGCCGAACACGCGCTTTATTTAACCCCGCACTTTTTTCACGATAAGCCCATAGACCGCTTGATTGCGCCTGGTATTAAAGCAGAGCAGCTGAATGATACGACGCTCGGACGGGCAATGGATTCACTGTATGAACACGGTATTAGCGAGATATTTTCGCAGATTTCCACCAAAACGGTACGACTTTTAAATTTGGATTGTCGCATTGGACATGTTGACACGACCAGCTTTCACACCGATGGAGTTTATAATAGCCAAGACGAAGCGGAAGAAGGTGTTATTCATATCACGAAGGGCTACAGCCGTGACCACCGCCCGGACTTGAATCAAATCGGTTTGCAGCTCATCTGTGAGCATCAGGCGGGGATTCCTATTTTAATGGAACCTCTCAATGGCAACAGTGTCGATAAAGACAGTTTTCACCAATTAATCCGCGATCATATCGGACAGTTAAAAAAGGATGTCGGACTTGAATACCTCATCGCGGACAGTGCGCTGTACACAGCGAAAAGTCTGCAAGAAATGAGCGATTGTCTATGGATTACGCGTGTACCTGAAACCATCAATTTAACTAAGGAAATCATCGCCGCCATCGTCCCTGATTTAATTAAAACCCCGAGTAAAAGTAGCTTTAGAAGTCTTTGCACGACTTATGCGGGCATCAGCCAGCGCTGGATTGTGATTTATTCGCCCGAATCACGCCACCGCGCGACCAAAACCATCAATAAAAACTGGCTGAAACAAACGACAGCATTACAAAAAAGTTTCCAGCAATTATGCAGTCAAAACTATAGCTGTCAAGAAGATGCTGACAAAGCCCTGCAAAGCTTCCAACAAAAGCAAAAGCTTATGGAGGTCACCCCCGAAGCGGTTGAAAAAATAGCCCGTTATAAAAAATCAGGTCGTCCAGGCAAAGATCAGCAAGCCGATTATTTTGACTATCAAATTCGCGGCACCCTCATGACGCTGATTGAGCCGCGTATACAACGCATCCAACGTAAAAGTTGCTATGTTTTGGCGACCAATCAGCTGAATAGCGAACAATTATCTGATAGCGAAGTCATGGCGTTGTATAAAAACCAGCAAAAAGTCGAGCGTGGTTTTCGGTTTTTGAAAGACCCGATGTTCATGTCTGCAAACTTTTTTTTAAAGTCCCCAGAACGCGTGATGGTGCTAACCATGATTATGACCCTGTGCCTATTGCTTTATGCAGCATTAGAACACCGTATACGCGAATCGTTAAAGCAAACGGAGAAAACCTTTCCCAACCAAAAGGGCAAAGGCATTGCCAACCCAACGGCTCGCTGGGTATTCCAGTTTTTCACAGGCATTCATGTTTTGCTGTTTCCAGGGCCTCAAGTTCTTGTTTTAAATATGAATTCTAACCATATTTCACTGTTAGGTCTCTTAGGTGAAAAATATGAGAAATTATATTCAGGAAGCGGCTAGTTTGGTGTGCGGAATGTGGGATACAAAAAACTGAATTCGTATAAATAATGAGGATGAATTTAATATTTTTGTTGGGTGGGTAGAATGGAGTATCCGGGTTTTAGGAAAACACGGTATTCATTAATTTAACTGGCAATGAGTGCCGATAATCCTGAAATAAATTTTAACTGCCCTACCCTAAAGATGTTTTCAGCCAGAATTTCAGCCACAGCAGTTTTTGAGAGAATTTAAGAAATTGAAACTTTGAAGAATTACCATCTAAAACAGAAGTTTAGATGGTAGGCACGAGTGAATTCGAATCACCGACCCCTACCATGTCAAGGTAGTGCTCTAACCAACTGAGCTACGCGCCTAAAGAATCTAAAATATAACACCAAGGTCGTAGTTGTAGGCGCGAATAGATTCGAACTACTGACCCCCACCATGTAATGGTAGTGCTCTAACCAACTGAGCTACACGCCTAAAACTCTTAGTGTTCAATTAAGAACCGCATATTTTACCCAAAATTATATTTTTTGCAAGCCTTAAATCAACATTTCGGCCTGTAATTGCTTTATCTCGTCCCGGATTCTTGCCGCTTCTTCAAATTCCAGGTTTTTTGCATGTTTATACATTTGCTCTTCTAGCTGTGCTAGCTTTTTCTCTTTATCCTTTGCTGACAATGCCTTATAACTCGCCTGCTGCTCAGCCACCTTGGTCTTTGAGGATTGATTGAGCCCTGCCCCAGGGATAGTTAACTCTAAAATATCGGTGACTGATTTAAAAACCGTTGTCGGAGTAATGCCTTGTTGCAGGTTAAAGGCATGCTGTTTTTCGCGCCGTCGCTGTGTTTCTTCTATCGCCTGAGCCATGGATTTGGTGATTTTATCACCATATAAAATAGCTTTACCATTGACATTTCTAGCGGCTCGGCCGATGGTCTGCACCAAAGAAACAACCGAGCGTAAAAACCCTTCTTTATCGGCATCCAGAATGGTCACTAAAGACACTTCAGGTATATCCAGTCCCTCTCTTAATAAGTTAATCCCCACTAATACATCAAATTTCCCCAAACGCAAATCACGAATAATCTCCACCCGTTCCACGGTATCTACATCTGAATGCAGATAGCGTACCCGTACACCGTGCTCCATCAGGTATTCGGTCAGGTCTTCAGACATTCTTTTAGTTAAAGTGGTGACTAAGACACGTTCCTGTTTTTTAACCCGCAAGTTAATTTCAGATAATAAATCATCCACCTGAGTCGTCGCGGGACGTACTTCGATCTCAGGATCCAATAATCCAGTGGGTCGGACTAGCTGTTCGACAAACTGCCCTGAATGTTCTTTTTCATAAGGCCCGGGTGTCGCAGACACGTAAATCCTCTGTCCGATCTGGCTTTCGAACTCATCAAAGCGCATGGGTCTATTATCCAGTGCAGAAGGCAGCCTGAAACCATATTCAACCAATGTTTCCTTACGCGATCTATCGCCTTTATACATCGCACCAATTTGCGGTACAGTTACATGGCTTTCATCTATAATCACTACCGCATCCTTGGGTAGATAATCAAACATCGTCGGTGGTGACTTACCGTCATCGCGCCCCGATAAATAGCGTGAATAATTTTCTATCCCTGAACAATAGCCCACCTCGTAGATCATTTCAATATCAAACAAAGTGCGCTGTTCCAGACGTTGCGCTTCTACCAATTTATTCAGTGATCTTAATTGCTCTAACCGTTCCTTTAACTCAATCTTGATTTTTTCCACCGCTTCCAGCAATCTTTCACGCGGAGCGACATAGTGACTTTTCGGGTAAATGGTAAACCGCGCAATCCGATTTAGAATTTCCCCCGTCAAAGGGTCAAATAAAGAGAGGCGTTCAATTTCGTCATCAAACAATTCAATACGCAATGCCGCTTCATCTGATTCAGCAGGAAAGATATCAATCACATCGCCACGCACCCGATAGGTTCCGCGGCGTAATTCAATATCATTACGGGTATATTGCATACTTGCCAAACGGCGCAAAATATCGCGCTGTTTCAGTACATCCCCACGCACGACATGTAGCACCATCTTAAAGTATGATTCTGGCTCTCCCAGCCCGTATATAGCCGATACAGTGGCAACCACGATAGTATCCTTACGTTCCAGCAATGCTTTGGTTGCTGACAGGCGCATTTGCTCTATATGCTCATTGCGTGAGGCATCTTTATCAATAAAGGTATCTGACGCGGGTACATAGGCTTCCGGCTGATAGTAGTCATAATACGAAACAAAATACTCCACACTGTTTTCAGGAAAAAACTCCTTCATTTCACCATACAGTTGTGCTGCCAGCGTTTTATTCGGTGCCATGATCATCGCGGGACGCTGAATTTCATTAATCATACTGGCAATGGTAAAGGTTTTCCCTGAGCCTGTTACACCTAATAGGGTTTGATGCACTTCACCGTCCGCGAGGCCTTCGACTAATTGCTTAATCGCTGTGGGTTGGTCGCCTGCCGGTTTGAAGGGGCTATGGATTTTGAATAGTTTGCTCACTCTTTAATTACTCTATATCGTTTTGTTCATAGATCAGGCGTAACCTCTCATTATCCACCAGCCTCTGAACAATGTAAAAGCCGTCATTCCTGCATGCCGTTAGCAGGAATCTGTGTTAATAGTCGATCCCCGCCAACGCTTGTGCCCACGATTGACTGGGTAGCATGTGGGGATGACGAGCGGTGTTATATTATTGACCCAATAAAAAATAGCCTATAGTTTCTCAGTTAAATAAATTCCATTTGTACAACGGATAACATCCCTTTGAGGGATGGTATCCGTGAAGTTATTTTTCTGAGAATCTATAGACCTGACTTTTATTGATTATTTTACGACGATGGTACTCATCATGCCTGCCTCTGCGTGTTCAAGAATATGGCAATGATTCGCCCATACACCTTTATCCATTGGAATAAGGCCAATATCAACTGATTCCTTAGGCCCTATAAGCACCGTATCTCGCCAGAAATTTTCTTCAACTTTTTCGCCATTGACAGCAATGACTTTGAAAAACTGTCCATGCAGATGCATAGGATGTAAGCGTGATGTTTTATTGTTAAATCGTAAGCGAATAAATTTATCCGCCACCAGTTCATAAGGTTTACCCTTAGGCCAGGCATGATCATTAATCATCCAGGATATACCATACTCTCCCCCCCGCCGGGCATTCAAGATAAATTCATGTTTAACAGGCGCGTCTAT
>DAOVWV010000186.1 GCA_030636485.1 Methyloprofundus sp. | reverse complement strand
CTCCCAAAGCAGGTCTTGCCTAGCCAGGCCTAAAACTTTCTGCGCCGTTTGTACACCTGAGTAACTAGCACCATAAACACCACCTCCTGGCGTAGTCCAATGCCCTGCAAAATAAAGGCCGTCTATCGGTGACTTATTGGCAACACGATTTGCACCCACCTGTTCTGGGGTTACTGCCCAGCCATAAGCCGCCCCCTGATGATTGAGAGTATAACGCTGCAAGGTAGCAGGCGAACCCGAGTCAATCAATAACACATGTGATTTTAGACCCTTTATTTTGCTGTCCGCAAAATCAAGCATTTTTTGCGTAAAATCTGCTTTAGCCAGTTTCCAGTCTTCGGCATGAGAAAAATTGACCAACGATGTCAGCACCACTATATGTTCCCCTTCAGGCGCAAGACTGCTATCAACTAAAGTAGGGGCGGTAATACTTAACCAGGAAAGCACCCCCTGCTGTGCATTGTGGTAATTAAGCTCATGGTTTAACTCATCATAATAAAACGCCTCATGATGTGCCCCCGCCTGTACAAGATCCAGATCGGTGGCAATATACACCACAAACAGCGAACAAGAGACCTCCATACGCTGTAAGCGAGACAAATAACGTTTGGGAAAATACTGCTCGCCAACAAGTTCATAAACTGTCTGCAACATATCAGCATTTGCAATGACCTTATCTGCTTGTATGAAAGCCCCCGAAGCAAGTACGACTCCCTTAACCTGATTATCACTAACATCAATTCTCTTTACTTTTTGCTTAAAGAAAATCTCTCCCCCTGCCTGCCGCAAACCGGTCACTAGCGTATCCGCTAAATTTTGAAAACCGCCTTTACAATAAAAAGCACCATCTGAAATATATCCCATTAACATACTCGCCCAATACACAAACGAGACTTTTTCAGGGGGTAACCCTAAATACGGCCATAAGGCCGCAAAAATACACTGTAACTCCGGGTCTTGTATATAGTCTCCCCAGACATCCCCCAGAGTACTGCGCCGATACTTAAACAACAAATCCAGCTTTGCATACATCAAGCCTTCATCTTTTGTTGCTAGCACATCATCAGCCAAAGCCAGTTGCTCAACCAGCCGCAGGCACAAGAGCAATAAATCATGCAGCCCTTGTTGTTGGTCAGGAAATAATTCACCTAACTGCCTAACAACACCCTCAATGGATAAAGGCAACTCAACTGAATGATGCGTTGTCGAGATAAAAGTAAAGGGATTAACTTCAACAAACTCAAGCTGATCATACACATCAATGGCCTGCAATACTTTGCGTATTACCTGACCACCACTGAAACCCTCTAAACCGCAGCCACAGATAAGGTGTACACCCGCATCAAAAAAATACTTTTTACGCTGAAAGCCATGAGCATATCCGCCAGCACGGTCATGCTGCTCTAGCACCAAAACCTGTTTACCTGTTTTTGCCAGCAAAGCAGCCGCGGTTAACCCACCCATACCACTGCCAATCACAATAATATCTATTTTTTGGCTAAAATTAAAATTTTCAACTGACACTGAATTATTTTTAAATAAAAAGGAGGTTATAAACTTAACACGAGACAAAAACAAGTAGGGTGGGCAGGTTTTTTGCCCACCATTAAAGCTGACCACGGTGGGCAGAAAAGATTGCCCACCCTACGCGTTATAGCTTGTCCCGTGTTAAATGTATAGCCAAAAAGGCTAATAACAGAGAGGTAGGGGCGAATAGCCTAAATGCAAAGGGAGTAAGCTAAATCTTACTCCCCATAATCATTTAAGCTAAATTCAGCCTTAACTTACAATCTCTAAGGCTTAGAAATAGTAAAGCCACCCATAGAAAAACCGAGATCATAGCCTCGGCCTTTTCCTGATAAGGTTATCGTCCGAGAACCTTTAGGAACCCAACGCCCCTCTACAGACTTACTAAAACCTGCATGCCCCCCAAGAGCAAAAGCACTGCCATAAATATCACTTATATTAGTCACACCGCGTATTCTTCCCTTGCCATCAGTAATTTCTGAAGCACCGAAAGTAAACCCACCCCCGCGCAGTCTAACATTAACATTTGCACGCTGACCACTCGGGCAACTAACAGTCCCCGTTCCTTTGTAAGTTTTATAAAAAGCAGACCAGCCTTTCATTGTGTAAGTTAAAGAACATTCTTCAGCTTGTGCTGAAGCAAAAGGCAGCACAAAAAGTGAACTAAGCGCCAGACCTAAAATCTTTTTTTGCATAATTTCCTCCAGTAAATGTAAAAATTTTAATTATACCGAGAAAACCCTCAAATAACAGTACTCAAAATAATCACCTTTCTTTCCTTAATCAAGAAGCGCACTAGGGAGACGATTCAAAAAGCGCTTTATATTCTTCCTTATCGGGTCTATATAAAAACATCGCCAAAGCCGATAGCATGGTAAAGATATACAAAGTGTTATAACTATCACCTAAGACATACATAATAAAACCATAAATCCCAATACTCTCAGATATAAGCATGGACACCGTAATAGCCAATAAATAACGGAATTTAGGTGGTTTATCATTTTTCTGTAAACGCAGGGTGACATGCCTGACAAACTTCATCATAGGGAATGTCAAAATGGCAACCACATAAAGAATCGTCCGAATAACGACGCGTTGCTGCTCATCCAAGCCTATCTGTATTTGCTCGGCATAGATATGGCAAATAACCAGTAGCGCCATTAGACTCATTAAACTGGCTGCCCTGATAATACCCGCTGTCATCAGGTCGGTTTGTAATTGCTGTTCTGAAATAGCCATAATGATTAAGCCTTTTGGTGTTCTAATCGGTACCCATGGACAAATAATAAAAAACCATAAAGCCCATAAATAATAATCGGGGGTAGCCAGTGAGAAATACCATCACTCACTCAGCCCGTTCCGATAAGTATACAGTAAACAGTTATATACAGCAGACTGAAAGATAAACCGTGCTCCAGTGCCGAACATAAGGGTATTCCGAGCTTTAACACCCTCTCCTCTCCTCTCCTCTCGCCTAACCTTAGTCATTTGAGGAATTATCCCACTCTCACGCGGTTGTTCGTTATAATATTTCCACTGTTCTTAACAATACAAACACACTATGGCTCACCCAGAATTATTTCTTAAAAAAAATGAAGATAAACGCTTACGCTTAGGACACCTTTGGGTATTCAGCAATGAGGTCGATACTAAACGTAATCCTCTCAGCCTATACAGCCCAGGAGATCTGGTTAAAGTCTGCGCCAGCGATGGCAAAGTACTTGGCACGGCTTATATTAATCCCAATACACTTATTTGTGCGCGGATGCTATCCAGGAAGCCTAGCTTAAAGCTTGGCAGCAAGGTATTTACTGCACGCATTGCAAAAGCACTGGCTTTACGTGAACGTTTTTATGACAAACCTTTTTATCGGCTGGTGTTTTCTGAAAGTGATGGCTTGCCAGGTTTAGTGATAGACCGTTTTGGTGATGTGCTATCGGTGCAGATTACCACTGCGGGGATAGAACGCCAAAAAGAACCCTTGATTGAAGTACTGGTTGAGTTATTGCAACCCCGTGCCATTTTGCTAAAAAATGATAATCCGCAAAGGCAACTTGAAGGTCTGTCGATGGAAACCGAACTAATCTACGGCGAATTACCTGAACAGCTGATTATCGAAGAAAATAATGCACACTACAAGATTGATGTACTCAATGGGCAAAAAACCGGCTGGTTTTATGATCACCGCAGTAGCCGTGCACAATTAGCAGCACTGGCAAAAGGTAGAACGGTATTGGATTTATTCTCATATACCGGTGCCTGGGGTATTCCTGCGGCAATGCAGGGAGCCGAAAAAGTTGTCTGTGTTGATGCATCTGCGAGTGCCATCGCGTTGGCCGAACAAAATGCAACATTAAACCAGGTCAGTGAGCGCATGCAGTGTGTGCAAAGTGATGTGTTTGAATATTTAAAACAGGCGCGTTTAGAAAGCCAACGTTTCGATATTATAGTGCTCGACCCACCGGCTCTGGTTAAACGCAAAAAAGATTTTAAAGCAGGCTATGAAGCCTACCGCCGACTTAATCATCTGGCTCTGCAAGTGTTGGAAAAGGATGGCATTCTGGTGTCTGCATCGTGTTCTTATCATTTAAGCAAAGCGAACCTGCATGAGATCCTTCGTTCTTCGGCGCGGCATATAGATAGAAACCTGGCCATTGTTGCGACAGGGGGACAGGCTCCCGACCACCCTATACATCCCGCTATTTCTGAAACCGAATATTTAAAAACCTATTTTTGTGCGGTATCAGCAAGTTTGTAAATAAAACAAGGGCAACGATCACAGCTTAAAATGTGCCTACAATACTCGTTTTCAAATAATTGAAGATTGTAGTGAAGTAGGCATGTTTATATTTTTTTAAACTTTGTCCACGATAATATCTTAATAAGAACTATTATCAAACGCTATTAAGACCTCCTATAATAAGTCTCTAATTGAGGATTGTTCTGTTTTTCTTTGAGTTATAAGGGATATGTTCAAAATCAGCTTAATATAAACACGCTCTCCTTTATACACACCTATCAATTACCTTATTGTTAACCTCCTGTG
>DAOVWV010000359.1 GCA_030636485.1 Methyloprofundus sp. | reverse complement strand
TGTGCACATACCTCTTCAAGAGTCGAGCTGTTATAGTTGCGCCAGTCAGGTGGCAGGAAGAAACACCAGTCGTCAAATTCACCCTGATTAATCTGTACCGTCTCGGGTAATTTTCCCAGATATTGTTGCAAATCAAAACGCCCGCGTTGCTTCCATCCTTCCATTAATGAACTGATATTATCGCGCCCATCGCGCTGAATATAAATAAAATGGGCATTGGGAAATAAGCGATGCAAATAGGGGATACGCATCACGTTGATACAGCTTTTATCCAGCACCAGTCCTTTGCCCAGGCGGGCATAAAAGTGTGCCAGACTCTTATCACGGTGGTTTGCTTCAGCATCATCGGCTGATGCTGCTTCTGATGCCCAGTGTTTATCCCATGGGCCGACGAGACTATGCCAGAACTGAGGGATTTCGTAAGGAAAAGAGAGCAATTCGGGCGATGTACGTATGGTTTCAAAGGTGACGGTTGTACCCGCACGTGAGCAGCCAATAATAAAAACCGGATCTGGCATATCAGGATGAATGAGCTGGTAAACCTGTTCTTTACCACGCTGATTTAGGGCGGTCAGATTCTTCTCAATAAATTCACGGTCAAATACTTTTTTTAATAACGTCATAATTGTTCTTGTTTTGCCATAAGAAAGCCTTTTATTTCTCCCACAGCCGCCGCTAACCTAACGAGGTAGAATCTGCGCGAGGCATTAGATATACTGAAGAGGGCGTAAACAAAATACTCAATGAGTTTCCTGAGTAAGTAACGGGGGAACAAGCCAGTAAAATCTTTTGCTTTTTCATCCAGTCTGACCGTTGAGGAAGAACGTTCGTACGCTTTCTTTACCACGTAAGCAAGTGTCATGCGTTCTGATTCCACATAATGGTATTGAACAATGTCGGGAATATACTGAAGTTGTGCATTTGCCCGATAAGCACGAATGACCCACTCTATATCCTCTGCGCCACCCAGGTTATGTCCAACAGGACCAAAGTCGGTTGAGAAATCACCTATTTGTAAAAATAAATTCTTTTTAATGACCAGATTACCACCGCCTGGCACCGCTATCTCTTGTGTCACAGGAATAGAAGCATCACCTAAGTCAAAACGCGGAACGGGTAATGGATATATACGGTATTTGCCTTGCTCATGTACCCAGTATGGCTCTGAACCATCCCAGTCTGGAATGATTTTTCCACAAAAAAAGTCAGCCTCTGGGTATTGCATTAAAGCATTGGCAATTGCCGTAAAGTAATGTGTATCAACTCTATGGTCATCATCGACCATGGCAATAACGGCTGCATCCAGTTTAGGGATTGCGCTATTTAAAGCATTCGACTTGCCCGGTTTTTGCTCTGTTATCCATGTTAGCGGTAAGCGTTCGGCAGTGAGTGACTCTTGGTAGCGCGTCAGGTAATGCTGAGTCTCATCGCTACAGGCATTGGCAACAACAAAGAGAGATATTTTATAATCTGCGGGGCGCTCGGCTTTGTTTAAAAAATTAATGGCGCGTTGTAACAGCTCTACCCGGTTATGGGTGCAAATCAGAACTTCAATAGAGGCTTTATTTAATGGCATGATTTAAAATTCTTGGCGTAAGTTTTGAGCGTTATAAAATAAGAAAAAGGGAGTTAAGTTTATTAGCATTAACGTGACTGATATAGTCCCTGCATAGTCCCTAAAAAATGAAATACAATAATATCTCTGTTAAATGCTTCATCTTTAGCTTGGGTCAAGTAACCCCAGCACATACGCATAGCCGCTCGAAGCAGCTGGGGAAATAGGAAAAAAGGGATGTTTAAAAATCGACGTTCCCCTGTTATGCCACGGCTTAATGCGATATTACGACTCGACTGAAAGCGCCAACGGCGCATATATTTTTTAGTTAAGCGAAAACTTTCTACTTTATGATGTACTTTTGCGTTGCCGAGAAAGATGACTTTACTTCCATTATTAAGGATGCGTTCAAATAATTCACCGTCTTCTCCACTGGCTAATACATTACCCTTCCTGCCTCTATTAATATCAAAAAAACCGACTTTGTTAAGCAGTTCTTTATTAAATGCCATATTGGCACCATAAGGAGCTTGGTTTACCTCGGTGATAAGGTAGTCATCAGTACGTTCTGAACGGACGGCTAAAAAGCCGTGAAATCGCTCGGTTAACCAGGCGGGTGGTGGTGCTTCCCAAATCGGCGCTATAAAACCACCACATGCATCTGCTTGGTGATTTTTTAAGCCTTGTAATATACACTCAATCCAGTTAGTTTCTGGAATAACATCATCATCAGTAAATAGAATGACCTTACCTTGGGCGCACTGAATGCCGTGGTTTCTTGCATGAGAAAGCCCTTGTTGAGGCTCAAACTCATAATGTAATCTAGGCCACTTTTGCTGAATTTCTTCGATTGCTTGACGAGTATTGTCGTTACTATTGTTATCAACGACAATGACTTCCCAGGTTAACGAGTCAGCCGTTTCTTGCTGTTGAATGGCATTTAATGTATCAATTAAGGATTGGGCCCGATTATAGGTACAAATAATGACGCTGGCATCCATAAAATTATATTTGGCTAAGAAGGTTTATAGGGCAGTAAATGGTAATAAAAAGTTGAACAGCTATGAAAGTCTATACTTAATTTGAAAATAGAAGTTTTTGGGGGATGGTTTCTTTATTACCTACTGAGTAGGGCGATTATCTTTCAATGATAGCATTCTACATTTTATTTGGCTTTAATAATATTGCTATTGTTAACTTTTTTATGATTTGAATTCAGCTGATGTAGAAGAATCTATTTTATTTATTAAATACTTGTGAACCTGATAAGGTAACAATGAAGGTAGCATATATTTCCAGTCATTCCAGCTGCCATA
>DAOVWV010000352.1 GCA_030636485.1 Methyloprofundus sp. | reverse complement strand
TCAATAATACCTGCATCAATAATCAGATCCAGCTCATGCTCAAGTTTTTCCCGGATATCATAAGGGTCTGCTAAAGCCTGCTCTTCATCCGGCAAAATCAATGTTGTACTCAGCAAAGGTTCTCCTAGTTCTTCCACTAAAGCCAAGGCAATCGCATTATCAGGAATACGGATACCGATGGTTTTCCGTTTTGCATGTAACATACGTTTGGGCACTTCTTTGGTTGCGTCAATAATAAAGGTAAACGGCCCAGGAGTCAGGTTTTTGATTAAACGGTGCGCATCATTACTCACTTTGGTAAAAGTGGCTATCTGTGCCAGGTCTTTACATAACAGGGTAAAATTATGCTTATCATTCAGCTGCCGAATGCGCTTTATTCTATCTAGCGCCTGTTTGTCACCAATATGACAGGCCAATGCATAATGGGTATCGGTAGGATAAGCAATCACCCCGCCTTTACGTATAATATCAGCCGCTTGATAAATCAGACGGGACTGTGGATTATCAGAGTGTATTTCGAAAAATTGTGCCATAACATCCTACCTGAATTCTGTTTATTAGTGCTAATATTTTGGTGTTGATGAAAAAGGCGTTTCAGCCAGAAACCATCAGTAACTTCTCATTATCCACTAATATCTGAATGATGCAAAAACCATCATTCCCGAAGTCTACCCAGTCAAGCTGAGAGTTATGGATAATCAGGAAGCTTTCTGTGCTTCTCTCTCAGCCGTGGTTTTTGCCACTTTATCACGCAAATACACTGGCATGGCCTGTTCAACCGGAACAGTCTGTCCGCGTTGCACACCGACTGCACCTAATAAAGCAATCTGCGCTGCATGTGGCAAATAACTCGCGTCAAAGCCTATAAGCTGCCCACCCAAGCATTCCGTTAACACCTGCTCATAAGCCTGCCAGCCAGAACCAATACCATAGCCAGTAAGTTGCAAAGCATCCACATCTAGCGCAGGCTGTACTTTTTCCTGTCCCACTAACTGCGCATACCCTTCAGTATCACGCTGGTAGACTGCCCAGTATATTTCACTCATACGCGCATCAACCGCTGTAAAAATCGTATCATGGGCTGTTTTTTGCAAACAGGCCTGACTGATTGCCGCCAGGGTCGATACAGGCACAACCGGCAAATCTGCGCCATACGCAATACCCTGCATCACACCGGTTGCAATTCTTACGCCGGTAAAAGAGCCTGGCCCACAGCCAAATGCAATCGCATCTAATTGCTGCGGTCTTAAGTCAGCCTCAGCCATAAGACGGTCAACCATCGGCAATAACAGCCGAGTATGTTCTCGCGGTGCAATTTCAAAACACTCGGCTATTTCGCCATCTATATAAAGTGCCGCCGAACAAGCTTCCGTTGCCGTATCAACGGCCAATATTTTCATGATTTTCTGTTCTTACTACAAATCTTTGACTGCATTCAAAGCCTCATCATAATCAGGCTCATGGGTAATTTCTCTGACTAACTCAGTGTAAATGACCTTATCATTTTCATCAAGGATCACCACGGCTCGCGCAGTCAAGCCTGCCAGCATACTATCAAGTATATGCACACCGTAATCCTTTGCAAAACTGCCACGAAAAGTAGAAACAGCGGCAACTTCCTTAAGCCCTTCAGACTCACAGAAGCGGCCTTGAGCAAAAGGTAAATCTGCTGATACCATCAAGATAACCGTATTTTCAAAGTGACTCGCCTTTTCATTAAATGCACGGGCAGATGCAGCGCAAACCGGCGTATCCAGACTGGGCACTATATTCAGCACTTTCTTTTTGCCTGCATAGTTTGCCAATGATACATCTTCCAGCCGCCCATTCACCAAAGAAAAATCCGGTGCCTGACTCCCTACCGCCGGTAATTCACCATTGGTATTGATACTAAGCTCTTCCTTACCTGGTTTAAATGTTAATTTAGCCATATTCTTTCCTCTTTGCTTTAGCAATCAATGGTGCATACAATGCACCCTACTCTGTTTTATTCTCTGTTTTTTCTTTTTAAGGCAATTTTTTTCTTTTTATGATGTTCCATCAAGCGTTTTTTCTTATGTACCTGCCTGTCGCTTAATTTATTTTTAACTTCTTTATAAGGGTTTTTAGGTGATTTAAAAACAATTCTGACCGGCGTTCCTTCTAGCTTCAGCTTATTACGAAAATAATTCATTAAATAACGTTCGTATGCAGCAGGCAATAAGTCGGTCTGATTACCATGCACAACGACAACCGGTGGATTACGTCCTCCCTGATGTGCATATTTTAATTTAATTCTACGCCCATTGACCATCGGTGGCTGGTGCGCTGCAGTCGCATCTTTTAATACCTGTGTCAGCACCGAAGTGGACATATCCACCATAGCGGCATCATAGAGCTTATGCACCACATCAAATAAAGTACCGACCCCGCTACCATGTAATGCAGAAATAGGGTGTTTTTCAGCAAAGTCCAAAAAAGGCAGCTTAACATCCGTCTGACGCTTAATCAGCTCACGCTGATCAAAGCCCAGTCCATCCCATTTATTAAAACCAATAATCAAGGCACGCCCCGCCTCCAAAACCATACCCAGTAGATGCGCATCCTGGTCGGTAATCCCTTCACTGGCATCAATCAGGTAAATCACCACATTCGCTTTTTCGACCGATTGCAGGGCTTTAATAATACTAAACTTTTCAACGACCAAAGTCACTTTGGCACGGCGACGCATACCTGCCGTATCAATCAGGGTATATTTTTTGCCATTACGCTCAAAGGGAATATAAACACTGTCGCGTGTCGTTCCCGGCTCATCAAAAACCACAACCCGCTCTTCACCCAGTAAACGATTCACCAATGTCGACTTACCCACATTAGGCCGCCCTACCACGGCAATGGCAACCCCTTGATCCTGTAATTCCGGCGCTTGCTCTTCAGCTTCCTCG
>DAOVWV010000047.1 GCA_030636485.1 Methyloprofundus sp. | reverse complement strand
TAATCACTCACACCAACTGATTACAATAAATAACACCCCTATCGATTTAAGCCTTAAAGAATTTAAAATATTTAATTATTTGGCTGAAAACTCAGGGAGTGCAGTCAAAGCAGAAGATATTATTAAAATAGCTTGGACGGGCTACACCAGAGCAACCAAAGCAGATGTACATCAGTACATACATATGTTGCGTAAAAAAATAGAGGTTGACCCCCATAACCCAAAAATACTTATTACCATAAAAGGGGTTGGCTATGAGCTATGCCCTTGATCGCTCTACTTGCTAAACTCTCTTTTTTCTTTGGATATAAAAGGCTTTATTTATTTGAATTATCAAACCGGAGCTAAAAACCATGACCGAAGTCACTCAAAACAAACAGCAAGCGAACGTATCAGAACTGCGTAAAGCTCTTTTTTCCTGCAAGAGTTCTTTTATGTCAGCCGGTTTTTTCAGTTTATTCATTAATTTACTATTGTTAATGCCAGCTATCTACATGCTTCAGGTATATGACCGGGTATTATCCAGTGGCAGTGAATCTACCTTGTTAATGCTAACTCTGATTCTGGTATTCCTGTTTCTTATCATGGGGGGTTTGGAATGGATGCGCTCACAAATATTAATCGTTACCAGCAATCGACTGGATCAATTGCTTAGTAGCAGAATTTTCGATGCCATGTTCACGCAAGCCCTCAACAGCGGCGGCAGAGTAGCCAGCGCTCAACCACTAAATGATCTACTACAGCTACGCCAGTTCATGACCGGCCCAGGGCTATTTTCATTCTTTGATGCCCCCTGGATGCCGATTTACGTGGCAGTGCTATTTCTATTTCACCCCGTTTTTGGAGTAATGGCGGTGATTGCAGCAATTATATTAGTCATATTAGCGTTCTGGAACGAATATGCCACACGCGGTAACCTACAAGAAGCCAATCGTGAGTCCATGGAAGCACAACAGCTGGCTCAAAGTAATCTGCGCAATGCCGAAGCTATTGAAGCGATGGGGATGCTGCCTCGCATGCGCGAACGCTGGCAGGAAAAACAACTCGCGTTACTGACATTACAAAGTAGCGCGAGTGGAAAATCAGGAATGATCTCGTCGATTTCGAAAACCTTCCGTTTAACCATTCAATCCCTGGCATTAGGCCTAGGTGCCTATCTTGCCATACACAAAGAAATCACTCCAGGCCTGGTTATTGCCGGTTCGATATTGCTTGGTCGTGCCTTAGCACCACTTGATCAGCTAATCGTAACCTGGCGTGGCTTTTTGCATGCCCGAGTATCCTATCAGCGACTAGGAGAGCTACTGGATGAAATCCCAGCAAAAACCACACCAATGCCACTGCCAGCACCAGAGGGAGAAATCACTCTGGAAAAAGCCGTCATTATGCCGCCCGGTGCTGTGGCTCCCATTATTAAAGGCATCAGCCTTACCATCGAAGCGGGTACGCAACTGGCCATTATTGGCCCTAGCGCAGCTGGCAAATCCACCCTGGCTCGCGCTATTTTGGGCTTGTATCAGCCAGTAGAAGGTAGCGTACGCCTAGATGGTGCAGAAATAGATCAATGGGATCGCGAACAATTGGGGCACTATATAGGCTATTTACCACAGGATGTCGAATTGCTGGACGGCAGTATCAGCGAAAATATTGCCCGTTTCGGCGATATTGATGCTGATAAGGTGGTCGCAGCCGCGCAAGCGGCAGGCATTCATGACATGGTACTACATCTTCCGGATGGCTATGACAGCATCATCGTCGGCAACGGTAACATCCTCTCAGCCGGACAACGGCAACGCCTGGGATTAGCACGTGCCTTATACGGTAACCCACAGATTATCCTGCTGGATGAACCCAATTCCAATCTTGACCAGGTGGGTGATCAGGCCTTACTTGATACCTTAACCAACCTCAAACAACAAGGGAGTACCGTGATTATAATCACCCATCGTAGTAACGTGCTGAGCCAGGTAGATAAAATCATGCTACTGGTCAACGGCGAAGCCGCAATTTATGGCGCTCGCGACCAAGTACTGGCAACACTACAGCAAGGTGCTGCGAAAGCTCATGCAACTCAGCCGACACCGACATCCCCTGCCGTGTATACAGTAAAAACAGATGCGTTAACTAAGCCAACCTCCTGATTCAGTAACTGACAGTAACTTTTGGAGCAATTAACTATGAGCGTTGAAAACATAGCTGCAGATGAGCTAATCACTGACGACATGCACTTCCGCCGTGCCGGTTTGATTATCGTCCTCAGTATTTTTGGCGGCCTGGGAGCCTGGGCAGCGTTGGCACCACTTGATAGTGCCGCCCTCGCACCAGGCGTGATCACCGTGGAAAACTACCGCAAAACGGTGCAGCACCTGGAGGGAGGTATTGTTAAAGCTATCCTCGTGCGGGATGGGGAAAATGTCGTCAAAGATCAAACCCTTATTATCCTTGAGGACACCCAGCCAAGCGCACTTCTGGAAGTGATTCGCGGCCAGTATTTTATTTCTCTGGCCAGAGAAGCCAGACTGATGGCGCAGCAAAATGGCCTAGATGAAATCCACTACCCCATTGAGTTACTAGAGCATCAAAGCGACCAGCGCTCCAGCGATGCCATACAAATGCAGAATCAGACTTTCAATGTGCGTAAACAAGCCCATCAAGGTGAAAGTGACCTGTATCAGCGTCAGATCGAACAATTACATGCCAAAGCCGTCGGCCTACGTGCACAAAAACGCAGTCGCGACCGACTGATCAACTCCTATCAAAACGAATTGCAGGACTTTCGCTATCTGCTCAAGGAAGGCTATGCCGAAAAGCAGAAAATAAGGGAGTTCGAACGTAACCTGGCCGAAAGAGAAGGTGAGCGGGGAGAACTTATTTCCAGCCTGGCTGCGACAGAGCTTGAAATCAGTGAAACCCGATTAAAAATCCTGCAGCTGCAAAAAGAACTACAGCGAGAAGTAGCCAAAGAACTCAGCGAAGTACAGGGTGAGCTGTTCGAATTGCGCGAACGCTTGCAATCACTACAGGACACCGTTTTACGCACCGACATCAAAGCACCCGATGCTGGCATGGTACTCGGTTTAGCAGTCCATACTCTGGGCGCAGTCATCTCACCGGGTGGTAAAATTCTCGATATTATTCCGCAAAATGAAAAACTAATTGTCGAAGCACGGCTTTCGCCGATGGACATAGACCGGGTCAGTATAGGACAGGCCGCCGAAGTCCGCTTCAGCGCCTTTAAATCCAGAACAATCCCAAAAATTGAAGGTAAATTGATAGCCATTTCAGCCGACCGCCTAGTCGATGAACAATCCGAAGATCAAAACCCGTATTATCTGGCACGCGTTGAAATTTCTCCCCAAGGCTTAAAGGATCTAGTTAGTTCTGAACTGAAATTATTACCAGGTATGCCTGCTGAAGTACTGATTAATACCGGTGAACGCACTCTACTACAATACCTAATGGCTCCCTTATCCGACACCGTTGCTCACTCTTTCATCGAAGACTAATAATGGGGGTTGAACTTGGGCAGAATGTTAGGTGACAACACGCTAAACTTAAAAAGTAAGGTATTTTTATTAATCAAGGCACTAACTCAAAAAAAGCATAAAGTGACGCATTAAAATGTTGGGCAGTTATCCCACTTCCTTAATAATTTAACCCATACTATGATTTAACTGACTGAAAAAAAATAAGTAAACAAAATAAAAACAACATATTATGTACACATAATCAATATGCAAACATTTATTCACATCACCCCAAAAGTCACCCCCCGTGCAATATTGGCAATCCTGATAGGCTTAACGCCTCTATCAGCTAATGCCGGCTTACTGCTGGATCTTTACCAGCAGTCGCTCAACAGCAACCCAACGCTGCTAAGCCGAACCTATGCTATCGACAGAGCCATAGCCCAGGAAGATCAAGCCTTCAGCCGCTTATTGCCACAGATATCAGCGAACGGAAATTATTCCTATAACAGCTTTAATTCTGATCTGGCCGGAACTCGAAACTATCCCGGTTTACGCGGCACCATCCAGGCTAGCCAAGCCTTGTTCGACCTACCATCCTTCCTGCGTTATCAAGGTGCTAAGGCAGCCACCCAGCAAACCGAACAGGAGTTGGAAGCCTATCGTATGCAACTCGCAGGTGAAGTACTGGATCGTTACCTGCAAGTTCTTGAAGCCAGTGACCAGATCAGCGATGTAATTTCCGAAAAAGAAACAACCCACATGCAACTCAAGCGACTGCGAGAAATGCAGCAACGCCAAATGGCCAAAATAACCGATGTTTATGAAGTTGAAGCCTACTATCAAACTTTAAACACCTTGGAAATTGAAGCACAAAATACCAAGGCGGTAGGTTTGGAGCGCTTGCGTGAAACCACCGGCGTAAGTCTAGAGACAGTCGCCCCACTCGGAAAAAAACAATTTCCACCAGTTCCGGAAAACATTGAAAAATGGGTAGAAGATGCCATTCAAAACAACCCCAACCTCGCAGCGCTACAATTTGCCATTGAATCCGCAAATAAACAAATATCCAGTAGCAAGGCCGAACATCTGCCCCAGCTTGCTCTGCAATTATCGGAAACCTATTCTGATCAAGGCTATGACAATCGGCAATTACCCGCTTACAATGTGGGAACAGTCAGTTTGCAACTCAACATACCGATTTACGAAGGTGGCCGGGTCAATGCAGCCACCCGCGAAGCCTACGCCAGTCAGCAAATGACCAAACAACAATATATCCAGGTACACCGCCAGATTGAGCGGGAAACCCGCACCTCGTTCTTGAACGCAGAGGCTAGCCATGCCCAAATAGCCTCTACCGGCCAGGAAGTATACGCTCAAAACAAAGCCTATGAAGGCCAGAAAAAAGGCTACCAGCTAGGCGTATCAACCATCGTCGATGTTCTCAATACCCGCCGCCGCCTATTCAAAGCCCGGATAGAACACCTGCAGGCTCGTTATGATTATATCCGCAACCTAATCGGGCTGCGTATATGGAGTGGTGGCTTATCCATCGCCAACATTGAAGAAATCGACACCTGGTTCACCCCGACAACACAGCCACTTCCTCCTCCACCACAAACCCCGTAAAACAGCCTCTATACGAGTACACAATGCTTTTAATGTAAGGGTTATTATTTCTGTAGGACGCGGCATCAGCCACGCCCTACAAATCTGTTGAATATCCCACCTTTAAGTTTGTAATCAATATAAGTATTACCCAGAAAGATTGTAATGAAAAAATTATAAATGCATGACTTGCCTCTCCTCCACCAGACCTAGGTTACACAAAAATTACGGTTACGAACTTACAGGTTGCTGTACTAAATACCATCATGCTCTATTTATGGCTTCTGCCGTTTCTTTTCAGAGACCAACCTAAGGGATGAGAATTCAATAATACCCGAGTCTGACTTGTCTATTTAATTTTTTCACCGCTTAATATTGAACATAATACTGCAAGGAAGCGAACATCCAGTTTTATGAATATCAAGCATGAAAGCACTCTGATACAACAAAACTACTTAAGTAGTAGTTGTCATAGAGTGCAACCCTCCCTCCGCGTGCTAACTTATTGATTTATCGTCACAGAACCAAAATTAGGCTCAATAAACACGTAAATACCTGATTATCTCCTTACAAAAAACGTAACTTCTCATTATCCACTGGCACCTTAACTATACAAAAGCCGTCATTCCTGCATGCCGTTAGCAGGAATCTATGTTCAACGTAGATTCCCGATAACAGACTTCGGGAATGACGACTTTACCCAGTCAAGCTGGGCACAAGCTTTATCTTCATTTACCCGTAAATAATAAGAAATTACCAAAAAACACACTAAGCCTTTGATTTGTGGTAATAGCGGGGGCTGGCTTGCACCCATTGTCATAATTGCATCAGCCTCCCATGTAATCAGATATTCTTAAAACATTACAAAAGCATCGCAAGCAGTCAATTTACTGACGTTATATCCAATAATCAAATTATATTCAGAAATAATAACCAACTATTATGATAGGTTAATTTTTAAGTCCTTTTTGAGCTTCCTTCTATGTTTTTTTGAGGAATACCTTTGCTAATCTAGTATTGTCCAAAAAACCCTATGTGCATAGAGTTTTGAGAATAAAAAACTACAGTATCTGTTTTAGTCAAGCAATTGATGAGGCAACAGAAAAAGCCGTAAAACAATACTCAAAATATAATTGGAGTAATCATCATGGCCACAGTAAAAACAGATAAAAAAGACTACGCCCCCAGTGAAACCGCGACCATCACAGCGGAAGGATTCACACTGGGATCCACAGTAGGATTTCATATTGAACACATCACTAGCTCGGGGCAGGATGGGCTGTGGGGGACGAGTGATGATATTTTGGGTGATAATACCGGTGCTGGACACGAAGTATGGTATGTGACCGACGGCGGTGCAGGTGACCAGGATGGTGCAGTGAATGGTATTATCCAAACCACATGGTTCGTCGACCCCGATGACTCTCTGAATGAAACTTTTTTGCTGACGGCGACGGGTGATGGCGTTGATGGCACATTCTCTACGGCCGATGATGAGGTGGCGACGGCATCGTTTACGGATTCGCCCCCCAGCACAACTTCCCCAGCCTTGAATCTAACTAGCCCCGATACACAAGGGTTTATCAACCCTGATGGAATGGGAAATGCGCTCTTTGCTACATCAACCTTTGCCGCTGGTTCGGGGTCAGCAGATACATTTGTAAGGTTACAAGACCCAGGTGGGGAGGGTGATCCAAATGAGGTTAACCCTAATAATATCGAACAAGGTTATAACTCTGATTATCGGCCAGTGCAATTCAATGAAGATACAGCTGGTCCACGAAACAAATCACAGCTTCTTACTGACGTTCCTGTTGCATATCTGGGAGCTGATCCTTTTCTTGAATACCGTCTTGATGTAAATGAAAGCCAAGCTGGTGAAACCCAGTACATTTCACTAGACGCGCTGAAGTTCTATCTCACGACCAACCCCGCTATCACAGGTTTCAGTCCTGACACTGAAACTGGGGAAGCGCCACCAGATACAACTGGAACATTTCCGGCGGCGGGTACTAATGCTGCGACTTTGGTATGGGATCTTGACGCAGGTGCTGATCAATGGATTGCTTTGAGGGTCAATCCAGGTAGTGGTGTCAGCGATGCCTCAGCTTATATACCCGCCAGCGCATTTTACAACACTCCTGACCCCTTTGACCAAAGCACATGGACTCCTAAAGTAGGAGATGGAAGCAACACTTATGTTTCCCTGTATTCGGCATTCGGTTATCAAGGAGTGTCAAGTGTTAATGACGGAACTTATCCAGAACCCGAACAACAATGGATCGCCCAAGGTGGCTTTGAAGAATGGTTCCGCGGTGTTGAGGTGGCTTTACAAGTAAGCGACATTACTGGATTTAAATATTTCGATTTTGATGGTAACGGGGATTATGATGAGACTATCGATTCACTCTGGACGAGTGACAATGGCTTTGATACACCAGTCACAGTTTACTTGGACACAAATAATAACGGTGAGTTCGACAGCGATGAGAGATTCACAACAACAGATCCATTAACAGGTAACTATACCTTCAATGATTTGATAGTTGGGCTAGGGGATAATTCAACATACCAAATACGGGAGATTGTGCCGGAAACATACGATCAGACAGGCCCGAATGAAGGGACATATAGTACTGGGGTTGAAGGAGAAGATGCCACAGTCGCGGATTTTGGCGATGGGACTGTCTATGATCCGACTATCTCAGTGACACTTAATACTGCGGGGGGCACCTATTTGCTGCCCGGATTCGGCAACAAAGACTCAGAAGGCACCGTAGGACTATCATATAAGTTTCATGACCTGAATGCTGATGGAATATGGGATAGTGATGATTTTGGAGAAACTGGGGAGCCAGCACTTGCTAACTGGGAAATTAGGGCTTATCTGGATGATGGTACTGGTGGCGGTATAGCAAGCGATGGTATATTACAGCAAGGCGAGTTTGATGCCACTCCTGCTAATACCGCAACTACTGGTACTGGTGGTATCCTTGATCCACTTGGTCTGTATGCAATGACTCTTAATGCAGATGATTACGTCTTAGTCGAAGTACTCAAGGGTGGCTTGGCACAATCATCAGTTGAGAATCCCTCAGACCCCGATCAGACATCAGTTCTTGCTATTGGTCTTGATACCTCAGCTGAGGGTATTGTTCTTGGCCCATTTGGTTACGAGATTACCGTAACTGGTGGGGGTGAGCTGCAAAACAAGAATTTTGGCAACTACCTAAACGGCTCTCTGCATCTGTTCAAATACAATGACAAGGATGCTGATGGCAACTACGAACCAGAGGATGGCGATGCAGGCTGGTCAGGCATTACCTTCAACTTACATGCAGGCCCGGATGACAGCGGCGACGTGGTGGATACCC
>DAOVWV010000139.1 GCA_030636485.1 Methyloprofundus sp. | reverse complement strand
TGGGCAAATAACGGGGCGACATGATTGCTTAATAGAGGGCTTAGCGCTTTATTTCTGCGGAAATTGAATGCATAAGGCGTGGAGTATGAATCGACTTCCTGTTAAGGGTTCATTTTATGCAATGTACTTATAAATCAGCCGATATAATACAGACTGGTACCTGTTAAGCCCACCTGTTGTCGAGCCAGTTTATTTATGGCTTGGGTTTGCTCAATGCTCAGCGTGTAAGTATGAAAGTTTAATCGCTCAGGTGCTTTACTCGTGTCAGCATGAATGATGCTTTGTAAAGTGTCCAATTGTGTAATATGGCGTTTGGCTTTAATAAACAGCTGTACTTTTTGCCACCATTTATATTTGGCTAATTGCAGACTTACCAAGGGCTCAAGTTTCGGTAAATCAAAGCGTAACCTTTGTTCTGCATCATCAGTGCACAGGTATTTTAAAATTAAATCCGCCCCTTTGGCATCGCAAAAAGGGTGAATCCAGCGCATTAAAAAAGTATTTTTAGCAGCACTTTGAATGAGGTGAAACTCTAGTGGGGGCACTGTTTCACGTGCTTGCCTGTGATTCAGTAGCGTGAGAACCGTCTGTTTGTGGAAATCTGCCTCATCTACAGCATCAGGTGCATGATGCTGATGAAATAAGGGGTAGTGTTGTTTGCGTTTGCACCAGAAAAAACGTTTACCGCGTTGCTGTATGCTGGCAAAAACCAGTGGAAAACGCTCGCCAAACTCATTAATGCGTTGCTCTATGGCGTTTATGTCAGGCGTGTTGGCAAGCTCCAAAGCAAAGCCGCATTGGCTGCCTGGCATATTTTCCTGGCGTATTTCCTCATCCATTGCCAGCGTAAAGCAATCGGATGGGTTAAGTATCTGGATAATATCATCAGTCGCTGTATTCATGCTTGGTATTTTAATATCCACTGCTCCAGAGCATTGAATGAGTTAACGTTATCAGGGTCAATTTCAGAGTCGGGCAGGGTGACATTAAATTGTTCTTCAACATGCATAATCAAACGCATAATACCCATGCTATCTAATCCAGCTTCTAATAAATCATCATCATCTGAGAATTTTTCAGGTTCAGCGACAAAAATAAGTTCATTAAAGATAAATTCGCGGATTTTTTGTTTCATATTAGAGTGTGAATCTATATTTTCTATAGTGTATTTAGCGGGAAAGCTGGCAGGGACAACAAAGCCCCTGCAAGATATTGATTAGTTCTCTAGCTGTTGCAAACCATCCAGATACCATTTAGCCTGTAGACTGTTTTTTGCTTTGATAAAGGTCCATACTTCGCGAACTTGCTCTGGGTGAGCACTCACTTCCTCACGCATTAAAGTATCGAACAATACCACCGCTTCAAGTTCATTGCCTATTTCGCGAATCTCAAGTAATTCCGCTTCAATTTTTAAAATATCCGTATGGTTTTCAGTATCGGATGCTTTAATTTGTGTTTGAATTTCAGCAAACACTTTATCGGTCGTTAAGCTACGGATTTCAGCCAGGTCTTTTTTATCCCAGGCTGTCTGTAACATTTTAAAAGCTCCCTGGGCACCTTGCAGAAAATCCTGTTCATCAAAATCTTTTGGTAAAACAATGGCATCTTCAACGAGCTGTTCTTCAGTCTGGTTATTACTATCATCAGTAGCATTAAAGCTGGCTGCCTGACCTTTTTTAGAAAAAATATCTGTATCGAAACCTGCGTCATTAGTCGCTGCACTATTTGAGCGTTGGTAGCTACTACTTAGAGGTTTAGGCTCAGGCTTGGTCTGTGAAGTACTGGTATCAGCGTTATTCCCATAGGCTGTTGCAGTGGTTCGCCTCCCAGCTTTCGCAGCAAAGAGTTTAAATAATAGAAAAGCAATCCCCCCAAAGAGAAGAATATCCATAAAGTTAAAATTTTCAAAGGCACCACCAAAAAAGAGAGAGCCTAATAAGCCGCCTAATGCCAAGCCCCCTAATAAGCCCATTAAGCCACCACGCTTAGACATGGTTTGTCGCGCGGTTTGATTCTGGTTATGGGCTTGCTGTTGGCTGGCTGTTTTTTTAGTCGAGCTAGAAGATTTTCGGTTATAGGATTTACTGTATTTTGAGGTGCTTCCAAAGGAGCGCGCTCCCCCAAACCGTTTAGCTTCGGCATCGGAAATGCCTGCAAAGGTTAAAGTGCTGGCAATGATGAATGTTAAAAATAGGCTAGATAATTTATTCATAGTGAGAATGGGTTAGTGAATGTCTATAAGACGGGCATATCTTTAGTATGAGGTTGAATCTATAAAAAACTAGTGTTTGAACCCCAAAGGTCTATCTCACGGGGAATATCATTGCCCTTAAATTAAGATGATAGCAATAGAATGTGCTGAGGTGCGAAGCGCATCTTTCGGTGCTTGATGCGCTTCCTATTGTCAGTAGATCCTATGTTATTAATGGCAAGTGGGGTGTAAAGGTCTATTTTGTAGAGTAATCAACCTGGTTTTTACCCGGCGTACTCATGATTTCACCGATAGCAAAAGCCTGTTCACCTTGTTCTTGAAGTGTGGCAATCGTTGCTGCTTCATCTTCAGCGGCAACGCAGACGATCATGCCGATACCACAGTTGAAGGTTGTCAACATATCTGCCTGAGTGACATTACCTTGTTCCTGTAGCCACTGAAAAATATCCGGAAATGCCCAGGTATTCAGGTTGATATTGGCACTTAATCCCTCAGGCAGTACCCTCGGCAGGTTTTCGGTAATACCACCCCCGGTAATATGCGCCATCGCATGAACAGGTACCTTGTTGATTAACTGCAATAGTGGTTTAACATAAATACGCGTAGGCTCCAGTAAGTGCTCAGCCAGTGGTTTGCCAGCCAATAGCTCGGTTAGCGAAATATTGCTACGCTCAATGATTTTACGAATGAGAGAATAGCCATTTGAATGCGGGCCAGAAGAAGCAATACCGATCAGCTTATCACCTGCTGCCACTTTTGAGCCGTCAATAATGGCTTCTTTTTCGACGATGCCTACACAAAAACCTGCCAGATCGTATTCGCCATCAGCATACATGCCCGGCATTTCCGCCGTTTCACCACCGACTAATGCGGCACCGGCAAG
The DNA here is from genome assembly GCA_030636485.1 of Methyloprofundus sp. Taxonomy (GTDB): domain Bacteria; phylum Pseudomonadota; class Gammaproteobacteria; order Methylococcales; family Methylomonadaceae; genus Methyloprofundus. The sequence continues at coordinate 2,334 of DAOVWV010000139.1, read as the reverse complement.
CTCGCAGCCTTTACCGATGCCTTCAATAACGGAGGCGGCAGTATCGACATCTAATTTACCGGTAGCAAAATAATCCAGAAAAAACAGTGACTCTGCACCTTGTACGATAATATCGTTAACGCACATGCCCACTAGGTCAATACCAACAGTATTATGTATATTTAAATCAATGGCGAGTTTTAATTTAGTGCCTACGCCATCGGTACCTGAGACTAAAATAGGCTGTTTATAGCGGTCTAACGGTAGTTCAAACATGGAACCAAAGCCGCCTAGGCCAGACATAACGCCCGGGATTCTGGTTCTTGCAGCAATGGGTTTGATGCGCTCAACAAGGCTGTTGCCAGCTTCAATATCAACGCCAGCACTTTTATAGTTTAAGCTCTCTTGTTTTTCTTCACTCACGGGTGTTCTCTTACTGGTAAAATTAAAGGATTCTGCTGCTTATTGTACAAGACAAAATTAAGGAGTACCAACAAAACAAATATCGAGATTTATCGCTTTTTTATAAACTATATGTTTATGGCCTATAAACTGAAACATGCCTTTAAATTATAATGTGCTGACGTTACAATCTTAAGTGGAGATAATGAGTACTCACTTGGTTAAGGTTGTAAGGAAAAGTGATTTTAATAATCAATCAATGCCTTATGAGTTACAAGTGACTGAGTCGGTCTTTTGGATATTTTTTTTAAAAACACATTCAAAATAGACATCATAAAATGAGGAGCAGCGAATATGGAATGGTTACTTATATTTAAAACGCTTTTTTTTGTATCATGGCCTCTCTTATTGATTGGAGCGATAACTTTCACTAAAAGACATCGTAGAAAAAAGGGTAAGGGTAGGAGCTTATGGAACCACTGACCTTATAGGGCTTATCCTTAGAGCTTGGGCAGCCTTTATGGTGGTGTGTAAAGGCTTTTTTATGGGCACTAGCGGACATAAAAAAAGCCCAACACCTTATCGGGTGTGGGCTTTTAGAATTCCAGCAGACTTCACTGAATGTGTATTTGGTGCCGATGGCCGGATTTGAACCGGCACGACTTGCGTCACCACCCCCTCAAGATGGCGTGTCTACCAATTTCACCACATCGGCATGTGTATTATGGAGCTGTATGCAAAGTGTCAAAGTCTTCTTCAGGAATATTAGGTATCCCTTCATCAACGGTCGGTTGTTCAACTGCAATGACAGCTTCTTCGTCTACGATGTCTACAATTTGTGATTGAACTTCTTCGACAGCAATAGCTTGCTCAGTTTCAATGGTAACAACTTTATCACCTGCAATTTGTGGTAGCTCTTCCGCCGCATCAATAGGCGTGGCAACGATAGGTTGATCACCTTCAATGGTAGGTACTTCCATTGCCGCCTGTTCTGCAGCAGGAATATCCATAAGATCAGCATCATTACCTAGCTTACCACTCATGACTGCAAGTGCTAAGCTGGTTGAGAAAAAAACGGCGGCTAAGATAGCGGTTGTTCTAGATAGGAATGAGGCTGAGCCTTGTGCGCCAAAAACTGTGCCTGATGAACCACTACCAAAAGCAGCACCTGCATCAGCACCTTTTCCGTGCTGTATTAATACTAGTCCTATAACGCCTAAGCCTACCAGGACATGACCTACTATAATAACTTGATACATTTTATTTTTGAAATGAAGAGTAAATCTTTAAAAAAGAGTCCGCACTCAGCGAATCTCCACCGACTAAAGCGCCATCAATATCTGGCATTGCAAATAAAGCTTCAGCATTCTGGGGTTTTACGCTACCGCCATAGAGAATTTGCATGTTTTCAGCAATTTGCTGGTTTTTCTCCGCGAGTAATTGACGGATATAAAGGTGTACTTCCTGTGCCTGTTCTGCTGATGCTGTCTTGCCTGTGCCTATCGCCCAAACTGGCTCGTAAGCAATAACGGCATTTTTAAAATTGTCTATCCCAGAAAACTCAATAACAGCATTCAGTTGCTTGGCAACAACATCAAAGGTTCTACCTTGCTCTCTATCTTCCAGTAACTCTCCGATAGCAAGAACAGGTATGATGTCAGCATCAATTGCCTGCTGAAATCGCTCTGCAACGCTAATATCAGTATCTGCATAGTTTGCTCTACGCTCTGAGTGTCCGACAATCGCATATTTACAGTTAAAATCTTGCAGCATGACTGCCGCGATTTCGCCTGTATAAGCGCCTTCAGTATGAGTTGCAACATTTTGCGCACCCCAGCTAATTGAAGTATTTGCTAAACGCTGACTTACTTCAGGAATGTACAAAAAGGGCGGGCAAACAGCCATGTCGGCATCAACAGTAGGCATACCATCAATAAGGCCGTCAATTAGCTT